>CAMJQA010000015.1 GCA_946407895.1 uncultured Prevotellaceae bacterium | reverse complement strand
CGTTTCAGGTGCGTGTGCCGCGAGGCGTGCAGGTTCGAGTCCTGTTCTGGGCACCACACTTGAGGAGAGGGTCGGATGAACTTCGGTTTATCCGGCCCTCTCCTTTTTTATTCCCGTACCATTTAGGCCTCAGCGCGCGGGCTTCATGCCTTTTTTGTGCCCGGAGGGAAGAAAAGTGCGCCCGGCATTCCTTTTTTCGCGCGAAAAGCATTATCTTTGCAGGCAAAATGCCGCCGAAGCAGCATAAAGCGCCAGGCTAACGATGAGCAGGCGGCATATTAACGATAAGGAAGAAGTATATTATATGAAGAAAGCATTCATCTTATTAACGTGTTGGGCAATGTCGGCCGTCGTGACAGCCAAGCCCGTGAACCGTCAGGAGGCCCTGTCCATAGCAAAGGCCTTCATGTTTGAGCGTGGCATGTCCATGCCGTCAGCCGGGCGGGGCGCCTTCCGCGCTCCCAGGAAGAGCAGCGGGGCAGAGGGCCTGGAGGAAACCGGCGGCGGCATCCTGTCTGATGCCCGGGCGGATTCCCTGTCCGATGCCTACTACTACATCTTCAATGCCGGAAACGACAAGGGCTACGTCATCGTCTCGGGCGACGACCGCACGGAGCAGATACTGGGCTACACCGACCACGGCACGTTCGACGCCCAGAACATCCCGGAGAACATGCGCTCGTGGCTGCAGCTGTATGCCGACCAGATCAAGTTCCTCGACGACAACGGCATCCAGGTTGACGGCGACGCCGCGAGGGCAAAGGCCCGTGCGCGGCGCATTGTGCGGACGCGCCATTTCGTGGCCCCGCTGGTGAGCAGCCGGTGGAACCAGGGCGAACCGTACAACCTGACGTGCCCCGACTATTATAACGAAGACGGCTCTAAGGGGCGCCCGGCTGCAGGATGCGTGGCCACGGCCATAGCCCAGGTGATGAACTACTACAAGTTCCCCGACATGACGAAGACCACCATCCCGAGCCTGACGAACACGTACAAGGTGAGGAACGCGCAGGGCGTGACCACGAACAAGACGGTGACCGCCCGCATGGTGCCGCGCAATACGCCCATCGACTGGGAGCACATGCGCGACCGCTACTCGGGCGGCGAGACGGAGGAGGAACGGCTGGCCGTGGCCAACCTGATGCTCTACTGCGGCATGATGGTGCAGATGGGATACGGCGCATCGAGCGGCGCCGTCACCTCGAGGGCCCGCGAGGGACTGCCCAAGTACTTCGGCTACGACGACGGGGCATACGATGCCAACCGCGGCGACTATAAGCTCGACGAGTGGATTGACCTCCTCTACAGCGAGATATCCACGGGGCACCCCGTCATCTTCTCGGGCTCCAGCTCAGGCGGATCGCACGCCTTCGTTGTGGACGGCTTCGACGGCGACAACCTGTTCCACGTCAACTGGGGATGGGGAGGCAGCAGCGACGGATGGTTCCTCATCACCATCATGAACCCGGGCGACAACACCGGAATGGGGGCCAGCAGCAGCAGCGACGGATACAGCATGGGGCAGTATTTCCTGGCCGGACTGCGATATCCCGACAACGAGAAGGCCTTGCCACACAGCTGCATGACCATCAACGACGTGAAGGTGAGCGGCGTGCAAATCAGCGCCAGCTTCATCAACTGGACGGGCGTAAGCAACAACTTCTACGGCTGCATCATGGTGCTCGACGATGAGAGCGGAGAGCTGAGGATGCTGCCCGGTACGCAGCAGAGCTTCGGCACCATGGGCATTAACGTATATAAGACCGCCAGCTTCAGCGTGAGCCGGAAGCTGAAGGAGGGCACCTACCGCCTGACGCCTGCCAGCCGGTACGCATCAAACAGTAAGTGGTACCCCAGGTTTAACATGAAGGACGAATACATCAGGGCCGAGGTGAGCGAGACCGGCGTACCCAGGCTGACGATGGTGAGCCCCAGCGAGGAATTACGCGTGGACACCATCGTATATGCAGGCAACTGCGTGGTAGGAACGGAGCAGGAGGTGAAGGTCACCTTTACCAACCTGGGCGACGAGTATTACCGCGAACTCTTCCTGCTGACGGGAAAGACCGCCAAGAAGGAGTACAGCAAGAGCCGCGGCCCCGTCATGCTGAGACCCGGCGAAACGGCAAGCGTGTCGTTCTTCTTCACCCCCGAGCAGACGGGTACATACAACATCTGGATATGCCGCGAGCAGGAGGGCACAAACGTCGTCGTACACGACCGCGTGGAGATTACTACCGCCGCGCAGGCCAAGAAGGCCCAGCTCAGGCTGGCAGCGATAAACATACAGAACGGCGTAGGCGGCGTAGTGTACGGCAACCGCCTGAAGGGATACGCCAGCATACGCAATATGAAGAATACGCCCTTCGACGGCAAGATCAGGCTGCAGATTTGGGAGCAGGGCGAGGGCGGAAGCGGAACCTACTGGACATCGACCAGCTTCACCACCGCCGTAGCCATAGCAGCGGGCAAGATCGTAAGCGTGCCCTTCGACTTCGAGAACCTGAAGTATGACCGCCACTACTACATCGTTGCCTACTATGTGGGCCAGGACGGCAACCTCGACAACGGAGGACTCTGGATAAACGAGCATCAGTATAAGCCCAACCCGGGAGTACTCTACTGGAAACCAAACGGGGCCCTCGTGGCCGTGGCAAACAAAGGCGTCTTTACCACCCCCGCCAGCGCATGCGGCGTGTTGATGGACAAGACCAGCGTGAGGACCATGCGCGTGGGAGCCAATCCCAACACCATCTACGTCTTCACCGACGGCACCAGCGTGCCCACCCTTGTGGGCGGACGTGCCAACATCGTGCAGGGAGCGCGCGCCGACAGCGTAGTGCTCCAGAGCGGGTACCATTTCTTCGTACCCTCAGCCTTCACCGCCTCCACCGCCATACTGAGCCATACCTTCCCCGACGATGCCGACGGCTCAGGATGGCAGGCTCTGACGCTGCCCTTCAGCGTACAGAAGTTGCGCATCGACGGCACGGAGTACCCGCTCAACGACGAGGCCGGACACTTCTGGCTCTACGAATTCTACGCCCTTGGCGACGACGGGCGGCCACAGTTTGAGCCGGCTACTGAGCTGCGCGCCAACACACCGTACCTCATCGCTGCCGACGCTACCATGGCCGGGCGCACGCTGGAGTTCGTGGGCACTGACGTGACGTTCGACAAGACGGATGCCACGAAGTGCCTCGTATCCTCGCCCCAGTACAGCCTGAACGGCTCTGTCTTGCAGACGACACGTCAGCAAGTGTATGTGCTCAACGACGAGGGCACGGCCTACCAGTGGACCGACGAGGCCTGTCAACTGCCCGCCCTGGGCACTTGGTTTACCACTACGCTTGCCGACGCCGCCCGCCTTGGCGAGATACAGTTGCCCCCCGTGCCGCAAAGCACCGATGCGCTCACACTCACCGCCCAGGATGCCGCTGCGGCCGCTGCACAGCCCGTATTCGACCTCTCGGGCCGCCGCGTGGCAACCCTGCCCGCCGGGGCATCGGTCGCCTCGCTGCCCCTGCGTCCCGGTGTGTACATCGTTGCAGGTCGTAAGGTGAAGATTGGGCGATAAGCGGTGGCAGAAAGTGCCACGGATGCCTAATAGACTGAAATTTAAGCAGGAATTCTTTGTATTCTGCCTATATATTTGTACTTTTGCACGCATGAAAAGGATAATCTTATACTCACTGATACTGGCGGCCATGCTGACCGCCGTATCATGCCGTCACCATAACGACGAGCCCACACCACAGCCTAAGGAGAAGGCTGAGCGGACCGTAATCGTTTACATGGCCGCCGAGAACACGCTCAGTAAGTTCAGCCGCACCGACTCGCTCGAAATGGCGCAGGGACTCTCCCACGTTGGCAAGAATCAGAACCTCATCCTATACAAGGACGATGACCGCCTGCCCGTAATCTACCGCATGTCGCCACAGAACGGCGTAGTTAAATGGCGCAGCTACACGAAGGAGCATACATCGACGGACTCCACCACCATGCTCACCACGCTAAAGGATATCATAGCCGAATACCCCGCACACCACTACGGCCTCGTCCTCTGGTCGCACGCCAGCGGATGGGTGCCCTACATGAAGAACGCCAACGTCATGGCTGACACAGCCAGCAAGAGCAGCCGCAGGCGCACCTTCGGCGTGGACAACAACCAGAACAGTGGTTCGTCAAATACCGGCACCGAGATGGAGACGACCGCCCTCCGATGGGTACTCGAGCAACTGCCTCACCTTGACTACATCCTCTTTGACTGCTGCTTCATGCAGAATGTGGAGGTAGCCTACGAACTACGCAAGGTTGCCGACTACCTCATCGGCTCGCCCGCAGAGATTCCCGGCAACGGCGCACCATACGCGCACATCATGGAGGCTATGATGAAGGGCGATGCCCAGGGTATTGCCGAGCAGTACTATCAGTTTTACCGCACGACGAACGGCGTGGCGCTCTCCGTAATCGACTGCCTCGAACTCGATGCACTCGCCCGGCAGACCGCATCGTGCCTCAAGGCCATCTATTCGGGCGAAGGCGAGCCATCACTCGAGGGCGTACACAACTACGTTCCTTTCCAGAAGGACTACAAATGGCGCCCGAATGCCTACGACATGAAGGCGTTCATGCACCGCAACCTCGACGACTCGCTCTATCAGACCTGGCTGGCTCAGCTCAACCGCGCAGTGCCTTTCCAGAAGGCCACCAGCTACTGGGACAGCGTCTTCTACGGCAACCACAACCACCTCAATGACCCCGACAACTACTCGGGCCTGTCTATGTTCGTGCCCGAGGACGTCTATGAAAGACTTACCTACAACTGGAATCTCTACTTCATGAACACCTCGTGGTACCGCGCCGCCGGGTGGGACCAAACGGCGCGTTTCTGACCCCTCATCACCATCAAAACAAGTATCGTATGAAGACAATACATCCCTTCAAGCCGCAGTTCTCACAAGAGGAAATCATGGCCCTCGTACACTGGTTCGATGAGCGAATGGACCAGCTGCCGCCCTCGCTCCAACTGGACGACAGCTGTTATGCAGAGGATCTGCCCAAGGTGGTGCGCATCCTCATCTCGCGCATGAAGGACGGCATCATCACCCCCGTCTGGGGCGCATACGCCACCCGCCTGTTCCTCATCAAGGAACGTCTTATCGACAATGGCATGGTAAAATAACTGCAGTCGCGACGTCTATAGCCGCGTCTGCTTCACTTCTCAATCAGCTCCCCTTCGGCTATCACCTTATTCTTATATTTATATTCCCGCTCGCCGATCTTTATCCGGTTCAGGCGGAGTGAGCCCTTGAGCACGCTAAGGCTGAAACCGCCGTCATCCGTCACGCGGCAGGTACCCCACGCATAGCCATTGCTCCAGAAGTAATTGCCTGGCCGGCCGGTAAACGACATCGAGCCCGTTACGCCCGAATAGTGGAAGCTGCTCAGTGCCAGCAGGCTGGCCCAGCTTGCCATAGACCGGGCATAGTGATGGCCGCACTCAGGCTCGCTGAACGGATTGCGCTTCGCGCCGTTGAACCGCTCGCGTATTGCCTTTATGCACTTCAGGCCGTCGGCTTCCATACCCTCGTAGAGCATGCCAACTGCAGCGCAGTACTCGAAGCCTGTCATTGCCTCGGGGAAGTAGGGGAACGGAACCTCCAGGCGGCCCTTTGGCCAGGCTGCCATCAGCAGGCCCGCCTCATGCCCCAGAACGAAGCTGCGCATGTTGTTGAAGTGGCGGCTGAAGTCGGCCAGATAGTTATACTTCATGATGCTCCGTAAGGTGGTCTGTATGTGTTCCCTCTTGCCCAGGTAACCCAGTCCGCAAATGTGAGCCATGTACTGCCCGACGAGTTGGTCCACCAGGCATCCGCGCCCAAGCTGGAAGTCGGGAATCTTCGTTGAGCTGTCGTCCATGTCGAGGTACTCGAACGTCTGTGGGTCAGTAATCCTTTGCTCGTAGTATTCGCCGTTGAACAGGTTGGCGTCCATCCATGCGCTCCCACGCTCAAAAAGCCCACGGCACTTGCGGGCAAAGGCCTTGTCCTTCATGGCCAGCGCCATCTCCTCGGCGGCCCTCAGTGCGCCCATATACCAGAAACCCATCTGCGGGTTGGGACCGAAGTAGTTGACGTCCATAGTGTTGTGCTGCGAACCCTCCATCACACCGTCCTGGTTGCCGTCCCATCCTTTCTCAACCCATGCATAGGCCAGCGCCTTCTTCACATGCTCCCAGTTGTCGCGCAGGAAGGCTTCGTCGCCCGACAGTTGCCATTCGCGATAGAACTTCATGATGCAGCCCATCTGGCCGTCGGCAGCAGCCGCATGGCCGTCGGCAGCCTTCGACAGGGGCAGGGCGGCGCGGAAGTTCATCAGCCCGTCGTCCTGGCGCAATGCGTAGTTGAACTCCACGTCGCGCATCGTGCGGGCCAGGTCACCGAAGAGGAACGGCGTGGCCACCTCGTAGTTCCATACGTGCGTACAGCTTCCCATGCACGACCCTACGCGGTCGCGCACGCCTTCCCATCCCATTAGGTGGCCGCTGGGCAGGCGGAAGACGGTCTGCGAGCGCAGAACGTTCAGGTTGAACAACGCGGCCTCTTTCACCACGTCGGGGTAGGAACTCTGTATCAGTGCGTTCACGAAGCGCAGCGTCTCATGCTCGAGCTCCGGAATCCTCGGCACAATCTTCTCGGCCGCATCCCATGCGTCGCTGTAGAGCTGGCTGTAGTAGTTGCCTACGACCTCGGCCGCCCACGCCTTACGATTCGGAAAGTTCCACGTCAGGTAGAAGTTGAACGTCTCCGTCTTGCCGGGGGCAATGCTTTTCTTCACCGCCAGCGAGGCCAGCGGGTCGTTCTCCAGCGGCCATTCCTTCTGCGTGAGCAACCCATCGGCGCTGAAGTCGTCCCAGAAGTTCAACAGCGCATTCTCCCAGTGATTGGGCTTCGAGCAGGTGCGGTACGTAACCGCTCCCGTAGCGTCAGTGGTCAGCGCCATGGTTCCCCAGGCCTGGTCCCCCTTGTCCACCCCCTCGCTGTAGTAGTAGATGCCCTGTAGCCCGTCGCTTCCCCGGAACACATTCTTGTTCTGCTTAGCTCCATAGGGGTAAAAATCGGCACCGTTTGTGTTGAAGCGGCTGCCGTCCTGGCCGATGAAGTTGCGCAACGAGCCGCACACAGCGGCATCAACGGGTACTTGACCCGTATTGGTGACCTCGTAGGACAGCACAGCCACGGGCAGGCTGCTGTCGTCAGCGTTGCAGGGGATGAGGGGATTGAACCCCTTGATGCGCACAGAAACCGGAATCGCACGGTCCTGAAGGAAAACCTGCCCGAAAGGGTAGGCCGCACAGAACTCGGCATGATCAAACCTGGGCAGACCGAAATTGTTGACAGGACGGCCTTCGCAGTCAAGATACTCGTCATCATAGAGCGGACCGGCCAGCATAGTTGTAACAGGTTCACCACCCTCAGGCTTAACGTAGATGGTGAAGAACGGTGTATTGTTGCTCTTCATCACCGTGCTGAACCCCTTCCCGGGCACGTTCATAATCTCCCAGTCGCGCAGCTCGCCACGTCCGCCCAGCGAAACGGTCCCTGTGCCGATTCCGCCCAAGGGCAATGCAATCTCATGTAGGTGCCCACTGTCATATCTGCGTAAAACGGGCCACTCGCCAGCCTTCCACTCACCTGCCGAAATACCTACGGCATTTAATAATGAAAGCAACGGTAAAAAACATCTGTACATCCTCTGGTGTTTCATGTCAGTATCAGGTTCAAAATATTATTAGTATATTATCGTTAAATAAAAGGTCAGGAACAGTTCTGCAATCGTTCAGGAATAATTGTAGATTTTTTAGAGAAGAATTAAGGAATTACAAAAGGTCAATTAAAGACACGCCGCGAATGATGGATTATAGAATCATGCCCATCATCCCATAACAGGAAGACGGGCATGATTCTTAATTATCGCATACGGCGGAAGAAAGTGCGTACAGCCCGAATGAACCCCGAACCCATACGGAGCCCCTCGTAGATGGCAAGCCCATTGCTTACCAGGCGGCTCGCTCCAATAATACGGTTGGACGTGGCCGGCACAGGCTCGAATATACGCTGCGACACGGCACTGATCTTCTTGTTCGATTGTCTCAGCTGAGCACGCACAAGTTCTTTCTCATGGCGAATAGCCGCCAAAGCATCAATCTGGCTGTTAATCTGGTCTGCCTTGTTCATCATCCTCTTGTTCTTGATTGTAGAAAATACGGGCCATCATACGCGCCAATGGTTGAATAATCCAATCGTTCCTCTTTCTCCATGCCACCAGCAGCAAAACCAGCTGCATTGCTGCTATGCATAGAAAGCCAACGGCCATATTGTCGGCCAATTGGCCAATCCAATAAGCCAGGGCAAATGTCAGGAAGAAAAGAACCATGACACCAATGACGAAACAAACAACAGCAATGGCCACCGTAGATAAGATGACCGTCAGCTTGTCAGCTGTATCTAACATTATGAAGGACTTTTGTAGCCCAACATAACGCTTCACCTCTTGAAGGAGCTCACTGAAGTTCTCCGTATAATTTTTGCCACTGGCAGACATCAGAAAGCACAGAATCTATGTTACTCCTCAGTATTTGTAGTGGACTGCAGTTCCTCGGCGATTTCGTCAATCAGGCTGTCCATCTCCTTACGGTTAAGACGAATACCACGCTTGCGCAGAGCCTCTGCAATCTTCTCACGCAAATCACTGCCCTTCTCAGGAGCAAATAGTAAACCACAAGCGGTACCTATGGCAGCACCACCCAAAAAAGCAACCAAATAGTTTAAAGCTCTCATGTCAAAATTACGTTTTATAGTTAGTATCTGGTGCAAAATTAGCCTTTTTTTCTGAGAACAAGTCTATTTTATGGAAAATATTATGGATTTTAACGTTTTTTTGTATGAAAATTGTTGTATACCTAAATAAATATGGCTATCTTTGCAGCAAAATAAGAGCAAAGAACAAAACCAAATAAGAATTAAACAAATCAAGTATGAAAAAGACATTAGTGATGGGCGCTGCCATCTGCGCAGTTTTTGCCATGACATCCTGCAAAAGCAAGGAGAGTGCTTACAAGAAAGCTTATGAAAAGGCTAAGGCCCAGCAAACAGCTGTAGTACAGCCTACGACTCCTGTTCAGACCACTACTCCTGTGACAACCGTAACAACGGTTACTCCTCAGCAGACAACTCCGGCAACTGATTACAGCAACGTAAATGTGCGTACCGAGAATGTGACCCTGGTTTCAGGTTCAGCCCTGAAAGCCTATAGCGTAGTAGTAGGTAGTTTCGGTGTAAAAGCAAATGCAGAGGGCTTGAGCAAGTCTCTGGCTGGCAAAGGCTACAATCCTCGCGTACTGCAGGCAACGACATCAAACGGCACCATGTATCGCGTAGTGGCTACGAGCTATGACACCAAGGGCGAAGCCGCTCAGAGCCGCGCAGCACTCGAAGGCCAATATCCTGGTGCCTGGCTGCTGTATCAGAAATAAGTTCAGGCTCGCGTACCTTATATTATTATAGGTGGGCAGAATTCTGTCAATAGACTACGGGGTCCGTCGCACGGGTATAGCTGTGACGGACCCTTTGCAAATAATAGCCGGAGGGCTGACTACGGTGGAAACGCCACGCCTGATGAACTGGCTGAAAGACTACCTGGCAAGGGAAAACGTTGAACGCTTCATTGTAGGCCTGCCTAAGCAGACAAATGGGCAGGACAGCGAAAACCTAAGCAGGGTGAAGACCTTTGTGGGACAATTGAACAAATCTTTCCCACAAATTCCCGTTGATTTGTGGGATGAACGCTATACAAGCGTATTGGCTCATCGCACAATGCTGGAAAGCGGCCTAGGCCGTAAAGCCCGTCAGAACAAAGCCCTTGTGGACGAAATTAGTGCAACCATCATACTCCAAGGATGGATGGAGGGCAAGAGGCGGTGAAATATGCAGAATACAACCTTTTAATCTTTTGAATGATACTTCCAATTTATACATATGGCCAGTCGGTATTGCGTAACGTAGCCGACGATATTGATCCGGACTATCCGGATTTGAAACAGCTGATTCAAGACATGTATGACACGCTGGAGCGCAGTGAGGGAATCGGTCTTGCAGCTCCACAAGTGGGACTAAGCATTCGTCTGGTTGTCATCAACCTTGATGTTATCAGTGAAGACCTTCCCGAATATAAAGGCTTCATCAAGACTTATATTAACCCCTATATCGAGGAGGTTGACGACTCGGAAACAGACGTGCAGGAAGAAGGATGCCTGTCGCTGCCTGGTATCCATGAGAAGGTTAGGCGCCCCACTCGCATCCATGTGACCTATCAAGATGAGCAGTTTCAGGAACACGACGAATGGATAGGCGGTTATCTAGCCCGCGTTCTGCAACATGAGATTGATCACTTAGACGGTGTGGTATTCACCGACCATCTAAAAGGACTGCGCAGACAGTTGACCCACAAGAAACTACAGTCAATAGCCAACGGACGCTTCGAATGTAATTACAAGGTTAAGCCCCGCAGATGAAGACGCGCTGATGAAACGCCTCAGCCAATTTATAGTGCTTTTTGTGTACTTAATGCCATTAACCTACGGTACACGGCTGACTGCCCAGATCAATACCGACAGGATGATGCTGATGGGCCGTAATGCACTATATTATGAGGACTATGTTTTAGCCATACAGCGCTTTAACATGATTATCAGTGCCAAACCGTGGCTGGCAGAACCATATTATTACCGCGCTTTGGCAAAGTACTATCTCGAGGATCATCAGGGAGCTGAAATTGACTGCGATGATGCCGTGGAGCGCAATCCCTATATGGCAGATTA
Organism: uncultured Prevotellaceae bacterium; assembly: GCA_946407895.1. GTDB lineage: Bacteria > Bacteroidota > Bacteroidia > Bacteroidales > Bacteroidaceae > Physcousia. The sequence continues at coordinate 47,912 of CAMJQA010000015.1, read as the reverse complement.
TTTTGTGCTGCGGGCCTTTTGCCGAATCAACCGGCAGCGATACAAACTGGCTGAAGCAGATTATGCCAAAGCGCTTAGTATCAATCCTGAAGATCACAACAGTTGGCACAATATGGTCATCTGCCAAATGGAATTAAAGGAGTATGAGCGAGCTGACTCCGCCTTGGACGAGATGATACGTAAATGGCCCAAGGAAGCTAAAGAATACACCATGAAGGCACAAGTTGCCTTCTCTCGAGGTGATTCTGTTACGGCAGAGAAATGGGTTGACCAAGCCATAGAGGTTAACGCTTTCGAAGGTCCGGCTTGGAGTATGAAAGCTATGATGCAAGTCAGCCGTAAGGAATTCTCCAAGGCAGAAGAATCACTTGACAAGGCTATTATGCAAACGCCTCGAAGTGCGGGTCTATACGTGAACCGTGCTTTAGCTCGCTATCATCAGGATAATCTTCGTGGCGCCATGTCTGACTATGATGCAGCCTTGGAGGCTGATCCCAACAACTACCTGGCTCATTTCAACCGTGGCCTGTTACGTGCACAAGTAGGAGAGGACAATCAAGCGATTGAAGACTTTGACTTTGTCCTGAAGATAGAGCCCGACAACACAATTGCCCTTTACAACCGTGCTCTGCTCTATGATAACATTGGCAATTACAATGAAGCAATTAAAGATATTAGCGCAGTTATCAAAGACTTCCCCGAATTTTGGGAGGGATACCGTAAACGTGCCGAAATAAGACGCAAGATAGGAGATAGCTACGGTGCAGAACGCGATGAGTTCAAGATATTAAAAGCCCGTATGGCTGTATCCTCTGGTACATATCAGAGTAGTGGGAAAACGCGAAAGAAAAGTGAACATAACATCGATGAATATGACAAACTGGTTGAGGAAGATGTCCAGGCACAAGAAAACGAATATGCCAGCGAATACCGCGGACTGGTGCAAAATCGGCAGACTGAGCTGAAAGTGGAGCCCCTATACGTGCTCACTTACAACCGCATGCCATCGGAATTGCGTCTATACGTGCCATATAGCAAACAACTTGATGAACTGAATACAAGCCATAAATTAAAGGAAACGCTATATCTGACGATAAGTGAAGCCCGGGTGCAGGAACAAGACATACAACAAATCTTCGACAGGATCAGCCAAACGACAAGTCAACTGGAGCAGTCTCCCGGAAATGAGGACTTACTGTTTCAACGAGCCGTAGACTATTATCACGTCCGCGATTTTGAGAACTGCATTGCTGACCTGAACGACCTCCTCGCCCATCACGAGCAACACGTCCTGGCTCTGATGCTCAGGGCCCAGTGCCGTTATGCACAATTGGAAGTGTCCCGGCAGACGACTTCCGCTTCTGACCTCAGATTGGGTTACCTGATGGTCTTGCAAGACTATACGCGCGCTAGTGAGTTGCAACCCGACATGCCTAGCCTTTATTATAACCAAGGATTCGTCCATGTTCAGCTTTCCGACTACAACTCTGCCATTGAATCGTTTACCAAGGCATTGGCGGAAGATGAAAAATTCCCTGAGGCATATTATAATCGCGGAGTAGTCTATTTAATTACCGGCAAGACGGATAAGGGACTGAGTGACCTCAGTCAAGCGGGCGAATATGGCATTTATTCAGCCTATAACCTGATAAAAAAGCACACTATCAAGAAAAAATAAGGGAAATAGAGAATTTCTATGAATAAAAATGAATGCAATAGGAACTTTTTTTGTAATTTTGCATGCCAAAAATCAAACAAGTAAATAAAAACAAACAAATATATGATTAAAATTACTTTTCCCGATGGCTCCATACGTGAGTATGAATCAGGAGTTACCGGTTTGCAGATAGCCGAAAGCATTTCACAACGTCTTGCACAGGATGTGCTGGCATGTGGAGTGAATGGTGAAACAATGGAATTAAACCGCCCTATTACTGCCGATGCTTCAGTCGTGCTTTATAAGTGGGATGATGCTGAAGGCAAACATGCCTTTTGGCACACCAGTGCCCACCTTATGGCCGAGGCACTCCAAGAACTCTATCCTGGCATACAGTTCGGCATTGGCCCTGCCATCGAGAACGGTTTCTACTATGATGTCATGCCTCCCGAAGGCACAGTAATCCGCGAAGGAGACTTTGACGCGATTGAGAAGAAAATGATGGAACTGGTGCAGCGTAAGGAAACGCTCGTACGAAAGGACATCAGCAAGGACGGTGCCCTGAAATTCTTTGGCGAGAAGGGGCAGACCTACAAGAAGGAGTTGATTGCTGACCTTGAAGACGGACACATCACCACCTATACCCAGGGTGCATTTACTGATCTGTGCCGTGGTCCTCACTTGATGAGCACTGCTCCTATTAAGGCCGCCAAAGTGCTCAGTGTCAGCGCTGCCTACTGGCGTGGCGATGAGAAGCGCCCCCAAATGACCCGCCTCTACGGCATTACCTTCCCAAAGAAGAAAATGCTCGATGAATACCTGGTACTCCTGGAGGAAGCCAAGAAGCGCGACCATCGCCGTATCGGTAAGGACATGGAACTTTTCATGTTCAGCGATATGGTGGGCAAAGGACTTCCCATGTGGCTGCCGAAGGGAACTGCTCTGCGACTGCGGCTGGAAGACTTCCTCAAAAAGATTCAAAAGCGATATGGCTATGAGCAAGTAATGACTCCCCACATCGGTGGCAAGAACCTCTATGTAACGAGTGGTCACTGGGATCATTATGGCAAGGACAGCTTCCAGCCAATTCACACTCCCGAAGAGGGTGAAGAGTACCTGCTGAAGCCCATGAACTGCCCTCACCACTGTCAGATATATGCATGGAAGCCCCGTAGCTATAAGGACTTGCCATTCCGTTGTGCAGAATTCGGCACCGTGTACCGCTATGAGCAGAGTGGTGAACTGCACGGACTTACCCGTGTACGCAGTTTTACGCAGGATGATGCCCATATATTCTGCCGTCCCGATCAAGTGAAAGATGAGTTTATTCGCGTGATGGAAATCATCCAGATTATCTTCGGCGCACTGAAGTTCGATAACTTTGAAGCCCAGATTAGTTTGCGTGACCCTAACGACAAGGAGAAGTACATAGGTTCGGACGAAGTATGGGAGCAGGCCGAACGTGCTATAATCGAAGCATGTGAGGAGAAGGGTCTGAAGACCACTACCGAACTGGGCGAAGCTGCCTTCTACGGCCCCAAACTGGACTTCATGGTAAAGGATGCCTTAGGTCGCCGTTGGCAACTCGGTACTATACAGGTCGACTATAACCTGCCCGAGCGCTTCCAGCTCGAATATGTTGGCGAAGACAACCAAAAGCACCGTCCCGTCATGATTCACCGTGCGCCCTTCGGCAGCATGGAACGCTTCGTGGCTGTACTCATCGAACATACCGCCGGCCACTTCCCCCTTTGGCTCTGCCCCGATCAGGTTGCTATTCTGCCAGTTAGTGAAAAGTATAACGAATACGCAAAGAAACTGCTCCGCTATTATGACGAGAATGGCGTGCGAGCCGTTATCGATGAGCGCAATGAGAAAATCGGTAGAAAGATTCGTGACAACGAACTGAAACGCATCCCTTATATGCTCATTGTTGGTGAAAAAGAGCAAACAGACGGCACCGTAAGCTTCCGCAGACAAGGTGGTGGAGAGCAAGGTGTTCTGAAATTCGAGGATTTTGCAAATAAAATTCACGAAGAGGTGCGAAATATGACAGAAAAGTATTAAATTTGCACCCGATTTTAAAATAATTAATGAAGAAAGACAACGCAAAGCTTCAGTATCGCGTCAACGAGCAGATTCGTGTTCGCGAGGTTCGTATTGTCGGAGACGGTATAGAGTCAACGGTACTCCCCACCTTTAAAGCCTTACAAATGGCTGAACAACGCGGTGTAGACCTTGTGGAAATTTCGCCGAATGCTGAACCGCCAGTATGCAGGCTCATCGACTACAGCAAATTCCTCTATCAGCAGAAGAAGCACCAAAAGGAGATGAAGGCCAAGCAGGTGAAGGTGGATGTCAAGGAAATCCGCTTTGGACCGCAAACTGATGATCACGACTACAACTTCAAACTTAAACACGCCCGCGGTTTCTTAACTGATGGTGATAAGGTTAAGGCCTATGTTTTCTTCAAGGGACGCAGTATCCTTTTTAAAGAACAGGGTGAAGTACTTTTGCTACGTTTTGCAGCCGACCTAGAGGATTATGGCAAAGTTGAGCAGATGCCACAACTTGAGGGAAAACGTATGATAATGTTCATTGCCCCCAAGAAGCAGAACCCCAACGCAAAAAGGATACTTGAGAGCACAGCTGATGAAGTCGTTGCTGTTCAACCACAAGAGAAGAAAGCCCCACAGCAGAAAGCCAGAAAGGAATATACCGGACCCAAGTTGGAAGGTGAAGACTTTGACGATTAGAAAATGAAGATTGTGCGTAACGCCCTGGTATATGCGTTGCCACATCATATAATAACAATTAATAATTAAATTCAAAAAAAACAATTATGCCAAAAGTAAAGACTAACTCCGGTGCGAAGAAGAGATTCGTTCTGACCGGAACAGGTAAGGTAAAGCGTCATCACGCCTACCACAGCCACATCCTGACAAAGAAGACAAAGAAACAGAAGAGGAATCTGGATCACAGCGCCATTGTGGTTTCTGCCAACATGAAGCAGGTTCGCGACCTCCTCTGTCATCGTTAATTCCCTAAATCAGGAAAAGAGTTTTAACTTCAGTTATTAACCGGATGTTTAGCTCCAAGTTCGTCTGAAGAGACGGCGCTAACATTCAAAACAGAAAAAAATTATGCCAAGATCAGTAAATCATGTAGCTTCAAGAGCTAAGAGAAAAAAGATTCTGGGCCTTACCAGAGGTTACTTTGGTGCCCGTAAGAACGTGTGGACCGTTGCCAAGAATACTTGGGAGAAGGGTTTGACCTATGCTTTCCGCGACCGCCGCAACAAGAAGCGCAACTTCCGTGCATTGTGGATTCAGCGTATCAACGCAGCTGCTCGCTTGGAAGGTCTCAGCTACTCTCAGTTGATGGGTCTCCTGCACAAGGCTGGTATTGAAATCAACCGCAAGGTGCTTGCTGACCTCGCCATGAACCACCCCGAAGCCTTCAAGGCTATCGTTGCCAAGGTGAAGTAATTGCAAAGTGGATTAGGCGAAGTATAACTACAAGGTCCATCCTTGATTTGCAGAACAGGCGCGTTTCCCTCATGGGAGGCGCGCTTTGTTGTTTTGTGCTCAATTCAAGATTGGAGAGTGCTTTCTCCTCTAACGTCGGATGGGGAAAACTTTGCCGTATGTGAGGACGCGCCAAATCCATTCAAGGGGACCGAAACGGAAGTAGCGGAGCCAAAAGCTGCTTAGGAGAACCTGGAGGAGGAAGACGAAGAGGGCGGTAAACTCTATGGTGATGAGACCGAACGAGGTGCCGAGGCCAAAACCTATGCCGTAAAAGAGGAGGATGCCAATAAGTGTTTGGCCGATGTAGTTTGTGAGAGCCATACGGCCAGGGGCTGCCAGGAGGCGGAAAAGCAGAGCATAAGAATCTTCTTTCGGGGACGAAGTTTGAGAACTTTTATCCGAAATGGTTTGTGCCGCTTCTGCCAGGGAACTTTGGGAGGCTTCAATGGCCTGAGAGTGTACGTAGAGTAGGGCGAAAGCCATGATGTAGCAAAGGGCAAGGGGAATGACGCTGAAGGCATAGAGCAAAGCATGGGCGGTCTGACCCCACGGCTGATTTTGTGTAGCACTATAGGCATAGAGGAGTGAGAGAAACAGTGACGGAATGGCGATACGATGCAGCCAACGGCCCAGCGGAAGGGATGCCAGGCGGGCATAAAGGCGGCGGCGACCTATGACGTATCCCAGGATGAACAGACCGAGCACTTTGGGCAGTCGGTGTCCCTCTGCGAACTCCCAAAGTCGTTCCCAGGCTCCTTGCTGGAGGAATTTGTACATCTGCGGGTAGCTGTGGGCATCGCGCAGCCATGTGGCGAAGTTCCCTTCGTCAATTCCCTTGGCCGCTGCCACTGCCCACCATTTCTGATAGAACGGGGCGGCCATATCGAAGGAAAAGAGGGTAGCAGCGAAGTCGAGGGCCACTGGAAGGAGGATGAGCAGCAGGGCTATCTGAATGAGGCGACGTTCTGGTATGCGTATGAAGCATACGAGGAGGATTCCACCTGCTGCATAGAGGGAGAGTATGTCGCCATTCCAGAGGAAGAGGAGGTGAAGCAGTCCTATGCCGAGCAAAATGAACATGCGAAGCAAAAAACGGCTTGAGGAATGGCGGGAAAGGAAAAGGGAGAAGCCCACACCGAAAAGGAGAGAGAATATTGTGTAAAACTTGCCATCGACGAGGGCATACTGCAGGAAGCGAACCAGCCGGTCGGCGGTTGCAGTAGGCATTGCAGCCTGAGAATCGGCTGTGAGAAAGGTCCACAGACCGAATTCGGGGAAATTTGCCAATGCAATGCCCAGTAGGGCAAAACCACGAAGGGCGTCAAGGAAAACAAATCTTTCCTTGACGCCTGTGGGGCCGGTATTATCTGATTTTGTCATCAAATAGACTTGGACTTAATAGCCGAAGATATCCTGCAGGGTAAGGTGCCTGACGGTACCCATCTTGGAAAGGCGCGTCATGTCGAGGTCAGCTTCGTTGCCGAGGATGAGATAGCGATACGTGCGGCCCTTGACGTGCTGTTGGTGGAAACTGGAGAGATCCTGCAACGTCATCTGGCTTACGCGCTCGTAAATATCGCGGTTGGGGTCGTGGTCGAGACCGAGGTCCTGGCACGCGGCGTAATAATAGAGGATATCCTCGCGCTGAGTGCGTTCCGTGGCCAGTCGCTTTAGGATACTCTCGCGTGCGATGGCAAAGGCCTTCTCGCTCTGGGGCATATCCTCTACGATCTGGTCGAATACGCTGAGGCAGTCGTTCATCTTGTCGGTCTGGGTGATGATATAGGTGTAGAAGCTGTTTGTGTCGCCCAAGCGGCTGGCGGTGGCATAACGTGCGCTGGCACTGTATGCCAGTCCGCGTGCCTCGCGCAGTTCCTGGAAGACAATGGTGTTCATGCCGCCGCCGAAATATTCATTGAAGAGTTCTACCTGGGGCTCGAGGTTGAGGTCGTATGCCTCGCCGTTGTCGCTGTAGCCTTCCATGTATATGTTTTTTGCGTCGTAGGGTGCTATGAGTACCTCGGGCTCGGCTACGGTCTGCTTGCGGTAGAAATTGTCCGGGGCGGGCTTCTGCGGTTTCTCGCTGAGCTGCATTACTTGTGGCACGAGGGCGAGTACGTCCTGTTCTTTCATGGGCCCGTAGTATATGATGCGACCCTGTATGCCCGGCAGCTCGCGCAAGTGTTTGAGCAGTTCGCCCGGCTCTGTCTCGGCAAGTTGCTGGGCTGAGGGAATATTCGTCTGAGCGTTGAGGGAGCCGTATGTTGCGTAGGCCTGCAGGCGCTGGAAACAGGTTCGCTGGTCGAGCTTGTTCATCTGGCGTGCCTTCAGCTCGTCCATGACTACGTTCTGATAGACGGTAGTGTCCGGCTGGGCGGTATAGAGATGTTCGGCAAAGAGGCGGAGGGCTGCTTCCATGTTTTCGGTCAGTCCGGTCAGGATGAAGCTGGTGCGGTCTTCATTGACGCGGGTCGAGACGTTGCAGGCCAGCTCGTACATCTTCCTCTGGTACTCATCGGCCGTCATGTCCTTGGTACCGAGGTAGGAGAGGTAGTCCACGGCGGTCTGTAGGAGGTTGTCGGCCTTCGAGCCGCGCAGGAAAGTGAGGTTGAGGTTGAAGAGCTGTCCCTGCGGTTCCTGCTTTGAAAGGAGCTGGTTGCCGTTATCCATGGCGGTGACTTTCATGTCCGTCTGGAAGTCTACAAAGCGCGGCTGAATGTCCTCGGTGGGCATGGCGAGCACGTCCGTCACGAATGGGCTCGTCTTGTCGCGGTTGGTCTCGATGGGTGAAATCTGCGGCTTGTCTATCTTCTTTGCCTCGGTGTCGACGCCCTGATGCTTGTAGATGCAGGCATATCCGTCGGTCAGATACTGGTTGGCGAAGTTCACTACATCCTCCTTGGTGATGCGGCTCAGCCGGTCAAGCTCCTCCACCTTGTCCTTCCATTCTATGCCGGCCACGAATGCCTCTACAAACATGCTCGCACGGCGGCTGTTGTAGAGCTGCTGGCGCAACTGGTCGTGCCGGATGTTGTTGATGATGGCCTTCAGCAGTGATTCGTCCCACTCTCCGGCCTTGAGCTTGGCAATCTGGTCGGTCATCAGTTGCCGTGCCTCCTGCAGGGTCTGTCCCTCCTTGGGGTAGGCCAGTGCGAGCATCTCGCTGTAGTCCGTCATGCCTTCGCAGAAGACTGCGCTCTCGAGTACTTTCTGCTGCTGGTTCAGGTTGACGTCGAAGAGGCCGGCGCGGTCGTTGCTCAGCACTTTGCCTACAACCTGCATCAGGTCGTATGACTTATCCTTCTGCCCCGGGAAGCGCCAGGCCAGTACTACGCAGTCGCTCTCAGGCCCATAGACGTCTTTTTCCACCGGCTGGGTCAGTACCGGTTGCTCGGGGAAGCTCAGCTGGGGCAGCGAGTCGCTTTTCTGCCAGCCGCCGAAGTATTTCTCGATGACGGCGATGGTATGGTCCGGATCCAGGTCGCCTGACATGCAGATAGCTACGTTGTTGGGCACGTACCACTGATGGTAGTAGTTCCATACGTTCTGCAGCGAGGGATTCTTCAGGTGCTCCTGCGTACCGATGGTGGTTTGCGTGCCGTAGGGATGGCTGGGGAAGAGCACCTGGTTGAGCGTCTTGAAAATCTTGTCGAAATCGCGTGTCAGCGAGATGTTGTACTCCTCGTATACGGCCTCGAGCTCGGTGTGGAAGCCCCGGATGACCATGTCCTGGAACCGGTCGGCCTGAATGCGCGCCCACTGCTCCACCTCGTTGCTCGGAATGTCCTCCTGGTAGCAGGTGACGTCGTTGCTGGTATAGGCATTCGAGCCCCTTGAGCCTATTCCGGCCATCAGCTTGTCATATTCGTTTGCTATGGCGAACTGGCTGGCTTCGTAGCTGAAGGAGTCGATGCGGTGATACGTCAGCCGGCGCTGGTCGGGGTCGGTGAGGGTGCCGTAGTAGGCGTACAGCGCCTCTATGCTGTCCAGCAGGGGGCGCTCGCGTTCATAGTCGAGCGTGCCGAACGAGGTGGTTCCCTTGAACATCAGGTGCTCCAGGTAGTGAGCCAGTCCGGTGCTTTCGGCCGGGTCGTTGCGGCTCCCGGTGCGCACGGCAATGTACGTCTGGATTCGTGGCTCGGCCTTGTTTACGGTCAGATAGACCTTCAACCCGTTCTGCAGCGTGTATATGCGGGCCTCCAGGGGGTCGCCCTTCACGCTCTCGTAGCGCTGCCCTGCATTGTTGCAGGCCATTAGCAGCAGCGATGCCATTATGGCAAGTAGGATGTGTTTCATCGTGCAATGCTTTTTTGTTTCTGTGATAATTTAATCAAATGCTGGCGCAAAGTTACAACATTTATATAATATAATAATGTAATGGGAAGTTTTTTCTGCACTCAAAGTGATTTTTACGTGCCGTAGTTTGTATATGTGGCAGAAATGGCTTACCTTTGCAGCGCTTTTCAAGACATTTGCTGCTTTAGCTCAGTGGTAGAGCGCATCCTTGGTAAGGATGAGGTCCCGAGTTCAACTCTCGGAAGCAGCTCTTTCCCCCTCCCATATTTTGCCGCAGACATCCGCATGACATGCCCGATTCACCCGCATGAATCCGCCTGTTCACGCGCATGAGTTGCCGTATTCAAACGCATGACTTTGTCATTTGCCAAGCTCCGGGAGCCTGGCCGATGCCCCGCTCTGCGACCTCAGGCAGGCGCAGGCCGCCGGGCCGGTGCGTGCAGAAGGGGATTCTGCCCGGAGGAACTGATGAAAAATACTTTACAAACGTGGAAACTCCTAAGAACCGGTCATATAATTGGTACGTACCAAATTCAGAATTGGTACGTACCAACTTCCAAATTGGTACGTACCAATGCTCAGACTAGTACGTACCGATATATAAGGCCTCTTTTCAAATTTCTTTACAATCGAGGCCTGGGTGTGGGATGGGTTCAGGGGGTAGGAGCGTCTGGTTGCGCCAGGTCTATCTTCCCGACCCTGCGCTGGTGCCGTCCGCCTTCAAACCCGGTTGTGAGGAATACGTCCACGATGGCATCAGCCTCGTCGGGTGTTATGAATCGTCCGGGCAGGGCCAGTATGTTGGCATCGTTGTGGCGGCGGCTCAGGCTGGCAATCTCGGGTATCCAGCACAGGGCGGCCCGTATGCCCCGGTGCTTGTTGAGGGTTATGCTGATGCCCTCTCCGCTGCCGCATACGGCTATGCCCCGGCTCACCTCTCCGTTCTGTACGGCCCGAGCCAGCGGATGGGCATAGTCCGGATAGTCGCAACTCTCGGCTGTGTACGTTCCGAAGTCTTTGTATTTCATGCCTCTTGCTTCGAGGTAGGCCTTCACGTGCTCCTTTATCTCGAAGCCGGCATGGTCGCTGGCCAGTCCAATGATTTTTGCTTCCACGTTCTTTCTCATTGGTTCATCAATTTAATAATACTCGATGGTCCTGCTCAGCGAGCCTGTCTTTACGGGAGCGTCGGGGCCGTCGATGAGTATCATGTACTCCTCCTTGTAGGAAATCCAGTTGCCATGATTGTCGTATGTATATTCCCACTTTGTAGGTCGTGTCCACGGCCGGTCTGAATTCTCGTTTTCACTCTCGAGCAGCTGTATCAGCTCGCCCGTATTGTCGTCGTAGGTCCACTCGCGTGCAAAAGTGAAACCGAAGAGCGCATCGATGGGATTGCCCTCCTTGCATGTCCACTTCAAGGGGTTGATGTAACGGTTCTCGCTCGCGGAGTACTCCGTCAGTCCCGACGCACCGTCCACTGAGAGCGGCATGCCGTTCTTGCGCCACGTCATGGACGTAATCGTGTTGTATTCGTCAATATTTCCAGAGTAGGGATACAGGCCCTGGTAGGTGATGGGGCTGTAGGTGTAGCTGCCGCTTTGGTCGTCAACTCGGTTTCCATCTTCGTCCGTCATGTAGCTATTGTAGCTGATAATCAGCTGCCCTTCTTCGTTGAAGTGATAGTTGTACGTAGTATAATTCCCTGAGTTACGCAAGACGGTACTATAGGTGCGCTTGGAGAGTCCTTTACGCAGGTTGTTCAGAGGCTCACGGTTTTCTGGCCCCAGATAGTTGACGAAGGTGCGGCTGTCGAAGGCATACGGGTCAACCCATACATACTTGTCGCTGTTGTTGTACTCATACTCCGTAGTCTCAATTGAGCTCCACTCGTCAATCTCTCTGCCGCCCTTCTCGGTTACGCGCCCATACACTTCTTTTATCAGGCGTCCCTGGCTGTCGTAGGTGTACCATGTGCACCATTCGGGGAACCTGCTGTCGGGATCCACCGTACGGCTGAAAACGAGATGCCCGGCCTCGTCATACTCGTATTCAGTGTGGTAGCTGGAGTTGAAATGCCATTTCTTCACCTTCCCGCGCAATCCGGATTTCTCGCGGTCAGTTCTGTCCCAGTAGTTGGTCTCGTACCAGGCCTCGGGCGTCAGTTTGTCATTCTCGCCAGGCTTTTCAGGGTCTGTCGGGTTCTCGGGGTTCTCAGGGTCTTTTGGCTCTGGAATGTTATCATCGCCGCATGCAGCAAATGATATCAGGCAAATGGCAAGCAGTGATGCCATCATGGCAAATGGGATGTGTTTCATTTTACTTATAATTTATAATTGACAATTGATAATTGACCTTCGGTCGAGCCTGCTCACGCTTGGGATAATCGGAACAAGTTCCATACTCCTCTCACTTACTCGCAGCCTTGAACCTTTTAACTCATCATCTCCTTCACTTGTCTGTAAACGTTCTCGGCAGTGTAACCCAACTTTTCGTCGAGCACCTTGTAGGGAGCGGAGAATCCGAAGCTCTCCATGCCCCAGATGCGGCTGCGCGGGTCGGCTCCGAGCATAAAGCCCTGCAGGGTGACGGGCAGTCCGGCTGTTAGTCCGAAGACGAGGCTGCCTACGGGCACCACGGCCTGCTGGTATTCGGCATCCTGCTGGCGGAAGAGTCCTTCGCTGGGTACGCTGACGATGCGTACACGCAGCCCGTCCTTTCGCAGCAGTTGCGCTCCGGCTGCCAGTGTGCTCACCTCCGAGCCGCTTGCTACGAGTATTACGTCCGGGCGTTCGTCGCTTCCGGCCACGATGTAAGCCCCGCGGCTGGCCTGTGCGTAGTCGTTGCCCTGGGGCAGACTTTCTATGTTCTGCCGGCTCAGTATGAGTGCGCTGGGCGAATGGCGGTTCTCCATGGCCATTTGCCAGCAGCGGGTAGTCTCGTCGGCATCAGCCGGGCGCATGACGAGCATTGAGGGCACTCCGCTGTGGTTGCGCATTTTCTCCATCAGGCGTATCTGAGCCTCCTGCTCTACGGGTTCGTGCGTAGGACCGTCCTCGCCCACGCGGAATGCATCGTGCGTCCAGATGAACTTTACGGGCAGTTCCATCAGTGCTGCCATGCGGACGGCGGGCTTCATGTAGTCGCTGAATACGAAGAATGTGCCGCAGGCTGCTGTAACGCCTCCGTGAAGGGCCATGCCTATGCAGCAGCAGGCCATCGTGAGCTCTGATACGCCGGCCTGCAGGAAGGCACCGCTGAAATCGTCGCGCTGTAGGGCATGTGTCTGCTTCAGGAAACCGTCCGTCTTGTCGGAGTTGCACAGGTCGGCCGAGGCGCATATCATGTTGGGCACCTGCTGCGCCAGTAGCGCCAGGCACCGGCTCGAGGCGTTGCGGGTGGCGTCGCCCGGCTTCTGCTCAATGCTCTGCCAGCTGATTTCGGGCATACGGCCGTCGAACCATTCGGCCAGCTGCCTGGCCTGCTCAGGATTGCGTTGTGCCCAGTTATCCTCCTCCTCGTGCCGTTTGGCTACGATGCGGCGCAGCTCCTCCTGGCGGTCGGCATAGAGAGCCTCCACCTCGGGGAAGACGGTAAACGGCTCGTCGGGATTGCCGCCCAGGTTCAGTATTGTGTTCCGGAAGGCGTCTCCGCCCAGGGGGGCGCCATGCGTCTTGCAGTTGCGCTCGTAGCTGGAACCGTCTGCCTGGCGGGCTCCCTTGCCCATTATGCAGTGTCCGACGATTAGTGCCGGCCGGCCCTTCACGCCCTTGGCTTGCTCTATGGCCGAGCGTATCTGACTGACGTCATTGCCGTCAATCACAAACACCTCCCATCCCATAGCGCGGTAGCGGGCTGCCGTGTCCTCGCAAGTCACTACGCGGGTCTCAGTGGAGAGCTGTATATCATTGGCGTCATAGAACATAATTAGATTGTCCAGCCCCAGGTTGCCTGCAATACGTGCTGCACCCAGGCTTACCTCCTCCTGTATGCCGCCGTCGCTGATATAGGCATAGATGGTCTCCCTGCTGAAGGTGGGGTTGCCCGTATGTGCGGCCAAGAACTTTGCAGCAATGGCAGCGCCCACGGCGTAGGTGTGTCCCTGGCCAAGCGGGCCGGAGCTGTTCTCGATGCCACGCTGGTAGCACACTTCGGGATGCCCGGGGGTGGGCGAGCCCCATTGACGTAATTGTTTCACCTCGTCCATCGTGAACTTGCCCGTCAGTGCAAGCTGGGCATAAAGCATGGGGGCCATGTGTCCGGGGTCCAGGAAGAACCTGTCGCGACCCCGCCATGTGGGATTCTCAGGGTCGGATATGAGGTATTCACTGTAGAGCACATTGATGAAGTCAGCGCCTCCCATAGCTCCGCCGGGATGCCCGCTCTTTGCCTTCTCTACCATAGCAGCGGCCAGAATACGTATGTTGTCTGCCGCACGATTCATCGTCTTGATGTCATTCATTGCAGTATATACTTTATAGATTTATCTTCTTGCGTGCAAATTTACAAAAATCTGACAAATATGGAACATGAACGTCAGACTTTTTTTCATAATTGCACAATATCTGTTCTGCTTTCCCTGTCACAGCGTGAAAGAAAACTCCCCCTTCCAGCGGAAACGTGGGAGGGGGAGTTCATATTAGACTGACGAAATCTGCTAGCAGAGCTTGCGCGAACCGTCGCCAATTACAACATCAATGATGATAGGAGCCTTGCCATACTTCTCCTTGAACTTTTCCTTGACAACTTTCTTAAAGTGGTCAGCCAGCTCGTTGGCAACCAGGTTGATGGTGCAGCCGCCGAAGCCGCCACCCATGATACGGGAACCAGTTACACCGGTTTCCTTGGCTATGTCGTTCAGATAGTCCAGTTCCTCGCAGCTTACCTCGTACTCCTTGCTCAGTCCGTAGTGAGTCTCGTACATCATCTGTCCTACGGTCTCGTAGTCGTCCTTCTTCAGGGCATCGCATACCGTCAGCACACGAACCACTTCGCCGATGACATAGCGGGCGCGGCGATATTCCTCGTCGGTAATCTCGCTCTTCACCTCCTCGAGCATCTCGTAGTTGGCATCGCGCAGCGACTTCACCTCGGGGTGCTTCTTGCCTATAATGGAGGCTACCTTCTCGCAGGAGAGACGGCGCTCATTGTAGGGGCTGCCCTTCAGCTCGTGCTTCACGCAACCGTTCACCAGAATCAGCTGGTAGCCCTTGGGATTCCAGGGGAAGTACTCATACTCGCCGCTGCGGCAGTCGAGGCGCAGCAGGCTGCCCTTCTTGCCCAGCACACTGATAGCCTGATCCATGATACCGCAGTTCACACCAACATATTTGTGCTCGGTGCGCTGTCCTACACGGGCCAGTTCCATCTTCTCTATCTTATTCTCGCCCCAAAGGTCGTTCAGTGCAAAGGCGTATGTGCTCTCCAATGCGGCCGACGAAGACATACCGGCTCCCAGGGGAACATCGCCAGCGAAAGCGGTGTTGAAGCCCTGCACGGGAACGCCCAAGGCCATCATCTCGCGGCAAACGCCGAAGATATAGCGAGCCCAGGAGGCATTGGGACCCTTCTCGTCATCGAGTGAGAACTCTGTATAGTCCTTCAGGTCAATAGAGTATGCGCGAACATTGCGGGTGCCGTTGGGCTTAATCTCGGCTATGATGCCCTGCTCTACAGCACCGGGGAATACGAAACCGTTATTGTAGTCGGTGTGCTCACCTATCAGGTTGATACGGCCAGGAGAGGCATAGACAGAACCTGTGCTGCCATCGAAGTGCTTAATGAAACGACTTCTTACATCATCTATCGTTAATTTCATGATTCTATAAACTATAAAATAGATTATATTAAAGAAAAAGATTACTCTACGGGAATATCCTTGTTCACATTCTTGCAGCCAATCACGCTATAGTACAGCATGTAAACGAGCATGGCAATAACCAGCCAGTAGCTGTTCATATAGCCGGCGCCCTTGGCTATGTACTCCTGGATGAGAGGCATTACGCCACCACCTACTACCAGCGTCATGAAGATACCAGAAGCCTGCTCGGTATATTTGCCCAGACCCTCAACGGCCAGGTTGAAGATGCAACCCCACATAATGCTGGTGCACAGACCGCAGAGCACCAGGAAGAGGCAGCTCAGGGGAACCTGGAACATAGCGAAACCGTCGGCTGCGCTGTAGCCGGGCATGCTGATAGTGGTAGTTTTGGGGATAAAGATGGCAATGAGTATCAGAATGATGGCGACGGTGCTCATCGTTATCATCTGCGTACGGCTGCTTATCTTGCCGGATACCAGTGTGCTGCTGAAACGGCCCACCATCATCAGCAGCCAGTAGATAGCTGCAATAGCACCGCCAATAGCTGCTCCGTTCACGGTAATGCCGGCACCCTTTTCGGTAGCATCAGAGAGATAGAAGATTACCTGAGCGGGGATACCGATCTCGATACCTACATAGAAGAAAATGGCGATGGCGCCCAGTACGAAGTGGCGGAAGTTCCATGCGCTGTGCTCATAGACCTTGGCATTGCGCTCCTGAGCGGGTTCGGGAATGGTCAGGCTGGAGATAATAACGAACGAAATGGCAAATACGCCCATAGCTATGAACAGTAGGGGAGACACGTCGGACATGGCGGTCTTGTCAGTAACCGTACCTACGAGAGCACCTACCAGCAGGGGAGTGAGCGTTCCGGTCAGGGAGTTCAGTGTACCACCTGTCTGAATCAGCTGATTGCCGCGGTTGCCACCGCCGCCCAGGATGTTCAGCATGGGGTTCACAACGGTGTTCAGCATACATACGCAGAAACCGCAGACGAAAGCACCCAGCAGGTAAACATAGATAGCAGAGCCCTGCAGGAATTCGAAGCTGGAGAGATACTGGATGCAGATGCCGATGAAACCTACGGCCAGTGCAATCAGCGTGGTCTTCTTGTAGCCGACCTTGATGAGCATCTTACCAGCGGGGATACCCATGAACAGATAAGCTGCAAAGTTCATCATGTTACCCAT
This sequence comes from uncultured Prevotellaceae bacterium, assembly GCA_946407895.1. Taxonomy (GTDB): domain Bacteria; phylum Bacteroidota; class Bacteroidia; order Bacteroidales; family Bacteroidaceae; genus Physcousia. Next base: position 31,418 of record CAMJQA010000015.1, on the reverse strand, counting down.
CATGCCAGCCCAGTCGTACTGGTTCTTCCAGATGGTACCGAAAGGTGCAGCCATGTTAGTTACAAACGAAATCATCGCGAAGATGAAACACATAGTGACGATGGCAATAATATTGCCGTTTTTCTTGTTTTGTGCCATTAGTATTGAAATTTAAATTAGTTATTATTGAATTTATTTGTTTTTCGTTATTATACTCTCTTCACTATTTTTGTATGCCGGCATATCTACTCTACACCGAACTTGTACCAGGTCTCCTGCTTATATACCTCGCCCGGCCTCAGCTGTACGCTGGGGAAGTATGGGCGGTTGGGACTGTCGGGGAAGTGTTGAGCCTCGAAGCAGAGAGCGCTGCGACGGCCGTAGGTGGCTCCGTGTGTACCAGGGAAACCGTTTGCCCAGTTGTCGCTATAGAACTGCACGCCGGGTTCTGTGGTATAGACCTCCATGCTGCGTCCCGACTCGGGCTCTACTATCTTGGCAGCAAAGGTCAGTTCTCCCGGTTCATGCTTGTTCAGCACGAAGCAGTGGTCGTAGCCGGCTCCGTTTCTGATCTGCTCGTGGTCGGCATCAATCATATCGCCTACGGGATGCGGCTGGCGGAAATCAAACGGAGTGCCTTCCACCTTCAGTATCTCGCCCGTTGGTATGCTGTTTTCGTCTATGGGGATGTAGAAGTCAGCGTTAATCTGACAGATATTATTCATGGCCGACGGGGTGGGATTGGCTATGCCTGCCAGGGAGAAGAACCCATGGCTCGTCAGGTTCACCACCGTCTTCTTGTTCGTCTTGGCCCGGTATTCGATAATCAGTTCATTGTCCTCGGTCAGCGAATACTTTACGGCTATGGTCAGTTCCCCGGGGAAACCTTCCTCATAATAGGCAGATACATACCTCAGTACCAGTTCCTGGGGGTTTATCTGCTCGGCATCCCATACTCTGGCATGAAAACCAGTAGGGCCGCCATGCAGGTGGTTGGGACCATTGTTGATGGCCAGATTGTAATCTTTGCCGTTCATAGTGAACTTGCCGTGGCAGATGCGGTTGCCATAGCGTCCTATCAGTGTACTAAGGAATGGCTCGGGACTCTCCATCAAGCTCTTGATGTTGTCATGCCCTTGTATAACATTGGCCATCTTGCCTTCCTTGTCGGGAACCATGATGGCCACTAAGGCACCACCGTAGTTGGTGATGCAAACTTCCATTCCGTCACTGTTCTTCAGGGTGTACAAGTCTGTTTCCTTGCCCTGAATCACGGCCTGAAAATTTTCTCTCTTCAAGCCGGAAATAAGTACTTCATCCATTGGCGTATAATGTTATTTTATTACGTTTTCTTTGCAAATCTACTCAAAATTTGCCAAACGCCCAACCCTTTCGCCGAAAAAGATGAAAATATGTATGCAAAAAAATATTAAAGTATGCTTTTTAGCATATCTGCAACAATGAAATTGCTTCCGCCTACGAAAATTAAATCCTCAGGAGTGGCATTTTTCATTGCAGCACGGTATGCAGTAACAACTTTCTTGTATGTCTTTCCTTTCAGACCCGCTTCTTGGGCCTTGGTGGCAATTTCATCGGCAGGCATGGCGCGTTTTACCGATGCCTGTGTAAAATAATATGTGGCATTCTTAGGCAGCAGTTTCAGAATGGTACTTACGTCTTTGTCGCTGACCATACCTATAATAATATGGAGGCGGCCATGGCATCGGCTTTCGAGCTGCTGTATGGTGTATTGAAAACCGGCCACATTATGACCTGTGTCGCAGATTACATCTGGTTCTTGATGCAGTTTCTGCCAACGGCCCATCAGGCCTGTAAGGTCGCAGACATGCAGAAATCCTTCTTGTAGCTGTCCGTCACTGATGGCATAGCCTATATTACGGAGCTCGTCCACTGCTGCCAGGATTGTGGCCGTATTGGCGTATTGATAAAGACCGCCCAGCTGAGCCTTAAGGATACCGTGGTGCTGCGTCTGGTAGGTCATGCCTCCGTCTTTGTCAGGAGTGGCTGAGAGGATTTCTCCCATTTCATCGGCAAAGTTTACTTGTGTACCCACCTCTTGTGCTTTTCGGAGAAATACGTTGCGCACGTCTTCGTGACCGTTAGTCTCTCCGATAACCACGGGAATACCACTTTTTATGATACCAGCTTTCTCTGTCGCTATCTGAGGCAAGGTACTACCGAGAAACTGAACATGGTCGAAGCTGATGTTCGTGACAATGGAAAGGTCGGGCCTTATGATATTTGTGCAGTCCAGTCTTCCTCCAAGTCCAACTTCGATAACGGCCACATCCACCTGCGCTTCCTGGAAGTATTTGAAGGCCAAGGCCGTAGCAAGTTCAAAGAACGATGGATGGAGGGGCTCGAAAAAATCTCGCTCCTGCTCAACGAAGTCAACAACCCTTTGCCGGGGGATCATCTCTCCGTTGACTCGGATTCTTTCGCGGAAGTCCACCAAGTGCGGACTGGTATAAAGACCTGTACGATAGCCAGCCGATTGCAGGATGGCAGCCAGTGTATGGCTCACAGAACCTTTACCGTTCGTGCCAGCTACATGAATGGTGCGGAAATAACGGTGCGGATGACCGAAGTGTGCATCCAGAAGATGCGTGTTCTCCAGGCCCTCCTTATATGCTCCAGCCCCGATGTTTTGGAACAACGGGGCTGATTCGAACAGGTATGTGGTTGCTTCCTGGTAGGTCATTCAAATATCTTCTTGAAGCGGTTGAAGAAGTTCTGCTTCTGGCTGTTGCTGGGAAGCATGTTGTCGCTGCCTTTCATCTTCTCGAACATTTCTTTCTCTTCCTTTGACAAGTTCTCTGGCACGTAGACACCTATATTGACAATCAGGTCGCCGTTACCGTAGCCGTAGCCTGGTACCGAGGGCAGGCCCTTGCCTCTGAGGCGCATGATTTTGCCTGGCTGTGTGCCGGGTTCAATCTTTATTTTAACGCGTCCGTCAAGGGTGGGTATCTCGGCCGATCCGCCCAGGGTGGCTGTGGGTACGTCCAAAAGCAGGTTGTAGATGAGGTTGTTGTTGTCTCGTGTCAGTTCTGCATGGGGTTCCACCTCAATATATACCTGGATGTCGCCCGGTATGCCGTTTTGCTTGCCTGCGTGGCCCTTGCCCTCGACGTTAAGCACCATGCCGTCCATTACGCCTGCGGGTATTCGTACCTCAATAACTTCCTCGCCGCTGACAATGCCTTCTCCCTGGCATACGTGGCACTTGTTCTTTATGGTCTTTCCCGTGCCGCCACACTTGGGACAGGCGGATTGAGTCTGCATGCGGCCAAGCATTGTGCTGACGGTGCGAACAACGTAGCCCGAACCCTTGCACTGGCTGCACGTTTCGGTATTCCCATCCTCGCTGCCACTGCCGTGACAATGGGTACAGGTGACGTTCTTCCTTACCTTGAACTTCTTGGTTGTGCCGGTAGCCACTTCGTTAAGGCTCACCTTCACCTTCAGCCTGAGGTCTGCACCGCGGTACTGCTGCTTGCCTCTGCCTCCTCCGCCTCCGAAACCTCCGAAACCGCTGAAGGCTTCACCGAAGCCGTGTCCGCCAAATATGTCGCCAAACATGCTGAAGATGTCCTCCATGTTCATGCTGGCCCCGCCTCCGAACCCGCCTGCGCCGTTCAGCCCTGCATGCCCGAACTGGTCATAACGGGCCCGCTTGTCGGGGTCGCGTAGCACGTCGTATGCCTCAGCTGCCTCCTTGAACTTCTCTTCAGCCTCTTTGTCACCCGGATTGCGGTCGGGGTGGTATTTGATGGCCATCTTCTTGTAGGCGCTTTTTATCTCTGCGTCCGAGGCTGTCTTACTTACGCCCAGCACTTCATAGTAATCTCTCTTTTCCATGTTCTCCTTATTCTCCTTTACCTTATTATATATTATAGGCCGACTACTACCTGGGCGTGGCGGATTACCTTATCGTTCATGGTGTAACCTGTCAGTGTGCAGTCCAGTATCTTGCCCTTCATCTCGTCGCTTGGGGCAGGCAGTTGGGCTATAGCTTCGTGCAGGTCCACGTTGAAGTCTTCGTTTTCCGTCTTTATGCTTTTTACGCCTTGCTTCTCCAGTATGTCCAGGAATTTCTTATAGATGAGCTCAACGCCTTCCAATACGGCTGCAACGTCCTCGGCATTCTGCATGTTCTTCAGGGCACGTTCCATGTCGTCAATGACGGGCAGGATGGACACAATAGTCTTCTCGCCTCCGTTCAGGATGAGTTCCGTCTTTTCCTTGATGGTGCGTTTGCGGTAGTTGTCAAACTCGGCTATCTTGCGGAGCAGCTGGTCCTTCAGGTCGGTGATTTCCTCTTCGGCCTTCTCCAGCTTTTCCTCTGTGGTCGGCTCCTTTGCCTCTTCTTCCTGTGAAGTGGTTTCGTCTTCAGTTTCCTGGCTCTTGTCAGTAGCCTCTTGTTCCTTTTCGGTCATCTCCTGGCTATTATCCATAGCCTCCATTTCCTTGTCTATTGTTTCTTCGCTCATTTTCAATCTTTTTTTGTTTCTTACAGACTGTATAACAAAAATCGTGCCAAACTTCAATTATTCGCCATACATTTTATTTTTCAACTCTTTTATGGCTTCGCTGCTGATGTATTCGTCGTACTCCATCAACTTGTCGATGGTACCGCTGGGTGTCAGTTCGATAATGCGGGTAGCCACGGTTTCGATGAACTCATGGTCGTGACTGCTGAAGAGGATATTGCCCTTGAAGAGTTTCAGGTTATTGTTGAAGGCCTGAATGCTCTCCAGGTCGAGGTGGTTAGTGGGCGTGTCAAGTATTAGGCAGTTGGCATTCTTCAGCTGCATACGGGCTATCATGCATCGCATCTTCTCGCCGCCAGATAAGACGTTCACCTTCTTCTGTACCTCCTCACCGCTGAAAAGCATGCGGCCAAGGAACGCCTTGAAATACACTTCGTTACCTTCTCCGAACTGACTGAGCCAGTCCACCAGGTTCAAGTCGCTCTGGAAGAAAGATGTGTTGTCCAGTGGCAGGTATGCGGTGGTGATGGTGATGCCCCAGCTGTATGTGCCGGCCTGGGCCTGTCGGTTGCCGTTTATGATTTCGAAGAGGGCGGTCATAGCCCTTGGGTCGCGGCTCAGGAATACCACCTTGTCACCCTTCTCAACGGTGAAGCTTACGTTGTCGAAGAGCACCGTGCCGTCTTCCGTAACGGCCTTCAGGTCCTGGACCTCCAGTATCTGGTTGCCGGGCTCGCGCTCCATCTGGAAGATGATGCCGGGGTATTTGCGCGTGCTGGGACGTATTTCCTCCACATTGAGCTTCTCCAGCATCTTTTTGCGACTTGTTGTCTGCTTGCTTTTTGCCACATTGGCAGAAAATCGGCGGATAAACTCCTCCAGCTCTTTGCGTTTCTCCTCAGCCTTAGCCTTCTGATTCTGTGCCTGGCGCAGTGCCAGCTGGCTGCTTTGGTACCAGAAGCTGTAGTTTCCGGCAAACATAGTCACCTTTCCGAAGTCTATGTCTATGGTGTGGGTGCAGACGCAGTCGAGGAAGTGGCGGTCATGGCTCACCACCAGCACCGTATGCTCAAACTCGCTCAGGTACTGCTCCAGCCATTGTACGGTATCCAGGTCCAGGTCGTTCGTAGGCTCGTCTAGAAGCAGGTTGTCGGGGTTGCCAAAGAGAGCCTTGGCCAGCATCACGCGCACCTTCTCCTTACCCGACAGCTCGCCCATGAGCATGTAGTGCTTTGCTTCTTTGATGCCCAGGCCCGAGAGCAGGGCTGCGGCGTCGCTCTCGGCAGTGTAGCCTCCCATTTCGGCAAACTTCTCCTCCAGCTCGGCCACTTTGATGCCGTCCTCGTCGGTAAAGTCTGCCTTTGCATAGAGCGCTTCGCGCTGGCGCATGACGTCCCACATTGTGGTGTGCCCCATCAGCACGGTGTTGAGCACCGTCTCGCTGTCGTATTGGAAGTGGTCCTGGCTCAGCACGCTCAGTCGTTCGCCTGGGCCCATTTCCACTGTGCCCTTTGTGGGCTCCAGCTCTCCGCTGATGACTTTCAGCAGGGTTGATTTGCCGGCTCCGTTAGCGCCGATTACGCCATAGATGTTACCACCGGTGAACTTCATGTTCACGTCTTTGTATAGTACTCTCTTGCCGAATTGTACGGCGATATTTGATAGTGTGATCATATCTTTGTTTTGTATTCTTTCTTTTCGTTATATCTGATTATCTGATTCTCAGTATGTCGCCCACCTGCGGTGCATATTCCGGGCCTACGAGGTTTAGTTTGTACAGGTTCTCGAGCCTCATGCCATAGAGCTGGGCTATGTCGAACATGCTCTGGTTGGGCTCCACAATGTGGATGGGGTTCTTGCGAAACTCGCGGCTGGCCTGCTTGCGCTTCTTCTGTAGGTAGAGCACGTCGCCCTGTGTGGGCGCGTAGTCCTTGGGCAGGTCGTTGTACTTGTAGAGGCGCTTCAAGCTTACGCCCGTTTCGCGGCTGATAGTTGCCATATCGTCGCCAATCTCCACGATGATGAAGTAGTTCTTGTTATTCCTGTACACGGTGTGGCGGGCGAAGAATTCGTCGCGGGGTGCCTTCACCGCATTGTGGTTGCGGCTCAGCTTGCCTGAGTCGAACTGCTGCAGGTTGTACATCTCGATGATGCGTATGAGCGATTCGGCGTAGGCGGGATTTGTGGCATAGCCCGCCTGCTTCAGCCCGCGGGCCCATCCCCTGTAGTCTGTGGGGCTCAGCCGGAAGAGGCCCTGGTAGCGCCGGCCCTGCAGGAAGCGTGAGTGGTCTTCGAAGCTCTCGGCAGCGCTGCGGTACTTGCGGAACTTCTCGTTTGGTGCATCATCGTTGCGCAGCACGTAGGGGCCCGTCCAGGTTCCTCCGCACTTGATGCCGAAGTGGTTGTTGGCCTCTGTGGCCAGGGTGCTCCTGCCTGCTGCGCTCTCGAGCAGGCCCTGGGCCAGAGTTATGCTGGCCGGAATGCGGTATTTGTGCATCTGCTCTATGGCCATATCCTTGTATCGGTCTATGTAGCTCCAGTAGGCTTGGTTCGTGCGCTGAGCCAGCACAACAAAACCTGCCCCCCATAGGATTATGGAGGTCAGAAAACGTCTTAAATAGTACATTAAATTCATTTTAGGGCACAAAATTAGTCTTTTTTCTCTGATTAAGAAAAAAAATGAGTACATTTGTCGGGAATTATCCACATTTCCGCTATTCTGCCGGGTAAAGAGCTTAGTTCGAGATGAAGCAATATGACATTACAGCCTCCGTCTGCGTGTATCAGCCAGATGAGCTTTCCGCTGATGACCAGCAATTGGTGCGTGCCGCTATGGAGGCCACCAGGACCAGTTATGCCCCTTACTCCCGTTTCTGTGTGGGCGCTGCAGCGCGTCTGGCCGACGGGCAGGTTGTTACGGGCAGTAATCAGGAGAATGCGGCCTTCCCCTCGGGTCTGTGTGCCGAGCGGACGGCCCTCTTTGCCGCCAATGCCCAGCACCCCGACACGCCGGTGGTGGCCCTGGCCATTGCTGCCTTCACCCAGGGGCATTTCCTGTCCGACCCTATTTCGCCCTGCGGTGCCTGCCGGCAGGTCATCCTGGAGGTGGAGGACCGCTACGGGCAGCCCATCCGCATCCTGCTCTACGGCACGGAGGGCGTGCATGTAGTGGATTCCGTCAAGGCCCTGCTCCCCCTGTATTTCGTGAGTGCTTCCATGAAATAGGGAAGCCCGCCCGGGGATTTTGCGCCAGGCGGGTCTGTAAATTGCAAAACCCGCCTCAAAATTTTGCGGGAGGCGGGTTTTGCAAATATCTGATGCCCCAAGGGGGGCTTTGAGTGACGGTTCGTGGGGCGGACCTTCTTCGTCTCGAATAGGTTTTATGAGGGGGTTGAGTCCTTTTTCTTGCTGAATCAGTTTATGAGGTAGGTCTTCGTCTTGCCGCGGTAGGTGGCCTTTACGGTGGCCCGGCCTGCTGTGATGGGGCTTATCTCGAACTTCACGGCGGGGTTTGCCGAGGTGGCCTGCAGTTTCGACGAGTCGGTGAGCGGGGCATATACCTGGTAGTGTGTAGCGTCGGTATATCCGTTGGCATTGCTGGTATAGACGGGTGCCTGGGGTATGCTGAGCACGTGGCCGTCGGCCGTTATGGTGACCTGCGGCACATGGGTGTATTCGCTGGTGTCGAGCTTGCCGTTCTTGGTGAAGCCCAGTCCGTGCAGGTCGCATAGTCCCTGTGGGCGCTGAGGCTGCTGTCGGCGTCCCCATTGCGGGCGTCCCTGCTGCTGCGTATCCTCAATCTCTGGTCCTTCCACGATGAGGTAGATGGCGTGCTTGCCGCTCAGACCCTCTACGTCGGGAGTGGGCAGGCTGTATGTGGCGGGTTTGCGCGGGGCATCGGCGGGTATGCTGATGATGCCCAGCTGGCGCCCCTTCCACACCTGATTGTCGTAGGGCCCGTCGAGCATGACGCGAATCTTGAATGCGCCCCTTCCGCCGGGTGTGAGGCAGAGGCTGAACTGCGCCCCGTCACCCTGCCTGGTGCCCTCGAAGGCGGGCACGCCCTTCTGCGCCTGGGCCAGTCCGCCGAATCCGAAGTACTTGAAGCCCACTACGGCTCCGTTTCTGAGCCCGGCCAGGTCCATGTGGTCTTGCCATACGTCGTGATTATCCTGCATCCACTCGTTGCTGCCCGGCCCGGCCATGTAGCAGGCTATGCCGGCGCTGTAGTACCGATATGGCGGCAGGCCGTATATCTGGAAGCCCTCGCTGGTGACCTCGGCGCCGCGGTATTCGTTGCCGTCCTGAGCCCTGGCCGTCCATTCGTTGTTGGGGCTGAAGGGGTCGTAGGCCGTTATGCGCACCTGTCCACCCTTTGCCACTGGCTTTTTGTCCCACTCAATCTTCACGGGGGCCACCATGGCCTGGCGTGCATTGGCGAATCCGCGCGGCGGGCGGTGGTAGAAGACGTACCACTGGCCGTTTATCTCCTGCAGCGAGCCGTGTGTATTGTGGGCCGCGTTGGTGGTGACGAGCCTTGCTCCGTCCTGGCTGAGCACTACGCCGCGCGAGTCAACGAGGCATCCTCCTGCGCGCCAGGGGCCCAGTGGCGAGTCGCCGTAGGCATATCGCAGGGCGCTGTTTGTGTTGCCCAGTCCGTACTCCTTGCCGCTGAAGCCCGAAAAGACCATCACGTACTTGTTGCCTACCTGGCGGATGCTGCTGGCCTCGAAGAAGTTGAAGTCGAGCGGGTTCTGTCCCTGCATGAGGGCGGGGTAGGTGGAGCCCTCCTTGTCGAGCAGACGTCCGTCGGCGCTGCTGGCGGGAATAAAGGGGTCGATGAGCTCGGTGCCCGGTCGCTTGCTGTACATGGTGTTCTGGTCGAGCTGGCAGGCCGTGCTGTGCTGGAAGCCGTAGAAGACGTAGGCGCGGAAGCCCCGTGCGTAGTCGGGGTCTTTCTTGCTGGTGATGTTCTCCACGAAGACGCTGGGGTCGAAGTCAATAAGCGAGCCCTCCACGCAGGCCCTGCCGTCGGTATCGAGGTTTACGGGCGTGAAGGGGCCGTCGGGCCTGTCGCCGCGGCACACCATGGCCACGCGCCTCCATCCGCGGCTGTGTGGATAGAGCCAGTAGGTTTTCTTGCCCGTGGCCTTGTCGCGCACCTCCACCAGGTCGGGGGCGTACATCGTGTCCCATCGCCCGTCAACGTAGTGACTGAATATGGGGCCTTCGTCGCGCCACTGGGTGAGGTCTTCAACGGGGGCCGACCACATGCGCACGTCGTTACCGCAGTACTCGCTGTAATGCGTGTCGTGCGAGCCGATAATGTAGGCTCTCAGGCGGCCGGGGTTGTCGGGGTCTTCGAATACGCGTGGCTCTCCGTCGGGCAAGTGTTCCCACAGGGGTAGGTAGGGGTTTTGGCCGCTTGCCGTGAGGGCGGAGGCCATGAGGAGGGATAGTAGCAGGCTGTGTCTCATTTGTGTGAATGTTTTTGCTTTGATTTGGCTGCAAAGGTACGCATTATAGCCGAGCCGGCCAAATCTTCCTGCGTTTTTTTGTGTGTCGGCAGGGATTTTTGTGCGGTGAGGCGTGGGCATGAAAAAGGCCCCGGTATATTGAGGTACTGAAGAGCGAGGGCTGAGCCAGCTCTCTTTCTTTTCTGTTTCCCTCTGAAAATATGAGAAAAATTGGCAATGTCTGAAAGATTTTTTTATCTTTTCAACTTGTTAATGAGAAAGTTGAATTATATATTCAGAAAACACTGGTAATGAATATGATACGTATGTTCTAATTGCTGGCAGATGCATCTTCCCAGCGTCATTTATATTACCATGAATAAAACTCTCAAAAAAACGTACAACTATGGCTGAGCCAACTCCTATTTCAGCCGCGCCGTAGTGGAGGGCGTACTGACGCAGATCTGCGAGTGCCCGTCCGAGCAGATAGCACAGGGCAGCGGCGACGGTATGGAGTAGCCCATGCGCCCGGTGGGGCAGGGGCATCAGCCTGCCCGGGGTACGGCAAAAAGCCCCATGAGGAGGGGCAAAACAGAGAAGCGGGGCCTGCGGGCTCTCGCTTTTCACTTTTCTTAACACTGCTTTTACTTTCTTTAGATGTTTTTTTCGCGCATAATAGGCCAAAATGTAGTACTTTTGCACCCGAAAATAAAGTTAACACAAAATAAAGAGAAAGAAGTATTATGGCAGAATCTGTTGACATTCGCGAACTGAACGAGCGAATTGAAAGACAAAGTGCATTAGTGACAAACCTGGTGACGGGTATGGGCCAGGTGATTGTGGGACAGAAGCATCTGATTGAGTCGCTGCTCATCGGGCTGCTCAGTGACGGACACATCCTGCTCGAGGGCGTGCCCGGCCTGGCAAAGACAATGGCCATCAAGACGTTGGCCCAGCTGGTTGACTCAAAGTTCAGCCGCATACAGTTCACCCCCGACCTGCTCCCCGCTGACGTCATCGGAACAATGATCTACAGCCAGAAGGACGAGCGCTTCCTCGTGGAGCAGGGCCCCGTATTTGCCAACTTCGTGCTGGCCGACGAAATAAACCGAGCCCCGGCAAAGGTGCAGAGCGCTCTGCTCGAGGCTATGCAGGAGCGGCAGGTCACCATCGGAAAGCAGACACACCAGCTGCCCCGCCCCTTCCTGGTGCTGGCCACGCAGAACCCCATCGAGCAGGAGGGCACATACCCGTTGCCCGAGGCGCAGGTGGACCGCTTCATGCTGAAGGTGGTAATCGACTACCCGAAACTGGAGGAGGAAAAGCAAATCATTCGCCAGAACATATCGGGCCAGGCGCAGACCGTGCGCCCCATCATGAGCTGCGACGAGATAGTGAAGGCACGCGAGGTGGTGCGACAGGTATATCTCGACGAGAAAATTGAGCAGTACATTGCCGACATCGTCTTCTGCACCCGCTACCCCGATAAGTACGGGCTCAAGGAGATACAGGACTACATAGAGTTCGGTGCCTCGCCCCGCGCCAGCATCAACCTGGCCCTGGCAGCACGCGCATACGCCTTCATCAAGCGACGCGGATACGTCATCCCTGAGGACGTACGCGCCGTGGCACACGACGTGCTGCGCCACCGCATCGGGCTCTCATACGAGGCTGAGGCTAACAACGTGACCAGCGAGGAAATCGTAAGCCGCGTAATCAACAAGGTGGAGGTGCCCTGATGGATACAAGCGATATACTGAAGCGCGTAAGGCAGATTGAGATAAAGACCCGCGGCCTGAGCAGCAACATCTTCGCCGGCGAGTACCACTCGGCATTCAAGGGCCGGGGAATGGCCTTCTCCGAAGTGCGCGAGTATCAGTATGGAGATGACATACGAGACATCGAGTGGAACGTGACCGCCCGCTTCAACAAGCCCTACATAAAGGTCTTCGAGGAGGAGCGCGAGCTCACCGTAATGCTGCTCGTGGATGTGAGCGGAAGCCTCAACTTCGGCACGATGACGCAGACCAAGCGCGATATGCTCACCGAGATAGCAGCCACACTGGCCTTCTCCGCCATACAGAACAACGACAAGATTGGCGTCATCTTCTTCTCAGACCGCATCGAGAAGTTCATCCCCCCGAAGAAGGGGCGTAAGCACATACTCTATATCATACGCGAGCTGCTCGGATTCACGCCTGAGAGCCGGAAGACCGACATAAAGGGCGCCGTGGAGTACCTCACACAGGTCATCAAGCGCCGCTGCACGGCCTTCCTGCTCAGCGACTTCATCGACGGGCAAGACTTCCGCCAGCCACTCACCATAGCAAACCGCAAGCACGACGTGGTGGCCATACAGGTATATGACCGACGGGTGGCCGAGCTACCCAACGTGGGCCTCATGCGCATGCGCGATGCCGAGTCGGGCCGCGAGATGATCATCGACACCGCCAGCGCCCAGGTGCGCAAGGCACATGCCCAGTGGTGGCGCCACATGAACGAGCGCCTAAAGGACACCTTCACGCGCAGCAACGTAGATGCCGTCAGCGTCCGCACCGACCAGGACTACGTAAGCGCACTGAAGACACTCTTTGCACAGCGAAGTTAGAGTTTCAAAAAACACAAAACGAAACGCGATGAGAATGAAGAAAACAATCATATCTGCCCTGGCCCTCATAAGCCTCACCACAGCCCGCGCACAGGTAAACGTGGACGTCAGGATTGACTCCCTGCAGCTGCTCATCGGCGAGCAGACGGGCATAACACTCTCCGTCAGCATGGGCGCCAGCCAGAAGCTGGAGATGCCCCAGATGAAGAGCGGACAGCAGCTGGTGCCCAACGTGGAGGTAGTGCAGGTGATGAAGCCCGACACAAACATGCTCAACGGCGGAGAGCGCATGGAGGTGCACCAGCGATACATCGTAACGGCCTGGGACAGCGCCTTCTACTACCTGCCCCCCTTCAAGCTCAAAGTAGATAACAAGGAGTACGAGTCGAAGAGCCTGGCCATGAAAGTATATCCCGTAGAGGTCGATACACTGCACCTCGACAAGTTCTTCCCCCCAAACGGCATGATGTCTCCCCCCTTTGCCTGGAAAGACTGGCGCCTGCCCGTCTGCCTCTCCTTCCTGGTGGCCCTGCTCGCCCTGCTGGCCTACTTCCTCATGGACCGCGCACGCAAGGGCAAGCCCATCGTCAGGATAATACGCCGCAAGAAAGTGCTGCCCCCACATAAAGTGGCCATCGACGAGATAGAGCGCATAAAGGCCGGGCGCAAGTGGGCTGAGGAGGACAGCAAGGAGTACTACACCATGCTCACCGAAACCCTGCGCACCTACATACAGAACCGCTACGGCTTCCGCGCCATGGAGATGACCTCCGGCGAAATCATAGAGCGACTGCTGCAGGAGAACGACGAGGAGAGCCTAAACGAGCTCAGAGATATCTTCCGAACCGCCGACCTGGTGAAGTTTGCCAAGTGGAGCACCCTCATCAATGAGAACGATGCCAACCTGGTGGCTGCCGTAGAATACATCAACCAGACAAAGCAGGAACCCGACCCCAACGCAAAGCCCGAACCCGAAGTCATCAGGCAGACCGACCAGAAGCGACTCAATCAGGTGTGGGGCATGCGCATAGCATCCATCATCATGATACTTGCTGCCCTGGCCCTCATGGGCTGGATAGCATGGCGCATCATGGATCTGGTGAGGTAGGGAAAAGGCTCAAAAAGACCGAACGCATATATTAGATAGTTAGATTAAAAATCTGAGTATAAACGATGACATTTGCAAATTACGAATATCTGTTTCTGCTGCTGCTGCTCATACCTTATATAATATGGTATCTGCTCTATAACCACAAGACGATGCCCTCACTCCAGGTAAGCAGCACCGAAGCCTTCAGATACGCCCCACAGTCCATCAGGCAGAGGCTCATACACCTGCCCTTCCTGCTCCGCCTGGCAGCACTTGCTGCAGCCATACTGGCACTGGCACGCCCACAGACCACCAACAACTGGAGCAGCCAGAACGTGGAGGGCATTGACATCATGCTCTGTATGGACGTCAGCACCAGTATGCTGGCCGAAGACCTCAAGCCAAACCGCATAGAGGCCGCCAAGCAGGTGGCCGTGGAGTTCATCAACGGCAGGCCAAATGACAACATAGGGCTCACCCTCTTTGCCGGAGAAGCCTACACGCAGTGCCCGATGACGGTGGACCACGCCGTGCTGCTCAACCTGCTCAACGGCATGCGCGTGGACATGGCCCAAAGCGGACTCATCGATGACGGCACCGCCATAGGCATGGGCATTGCCAACGCCGTGACAAGGCTCAAGGACAGCAAGGCAAAGAGCAAGGTGGTGATACTGCTCACCGACGGTACAAACAACTGTGGCCAGATAAGCCCCAACACCGCTGCCGACATAGCAAAGAGCTTCGGTATAAGGGTTTATACCATCGGAGTGGGCACCAACGGCACCGCACGCTATCCATATCCCGTGGGCGGACACATAGAGTACATCAACGTGCCCGTGGAAATCGACACCAAGGCCCTGGCCACAATAGCACAGAAGACCGACGGAGAATTCTACCGCGCCACGGACAACAAGAAGCTGCACGACGTGTACCAGCAAATCGACCAGCTGGAGAAGACCAAGATGAACGTGAAGACCTATACCAAGCGCTACGAGGCCTTCCTGCCCTTCATGCTCGTGGCCGTGCTGGCCCTGCTGCTGGAAATACTGCTCCGCAACACCCTGCTCAAGAGGTTGCCATAGGAGAGGCCCCATCGTAGTGTATGAAGAAGAAAAGAAGAAGTGTACGTGCATTAAAAGAACAAGAGAAAGACTGCTATGTTTAGATTCGAGAATCCACAATATCTCACCCTGCTGCTGGCACTGGCCGTGCTGGTGCTGCTACACTACTACGCCATGTACTGCCAGAAGCGAAACCTGCGGCGCTACGGCGACCCCGAACTGCTCAAAGACCTGCTCATCGACGTCTCCAAGGTGCGTCCCGAACTGAAGTTCTGGCTCTCCATCGCCGCCCTGGCCTGCTTCATCATTGCCCTGGCACGTCCCCAGTACGGCACAAAAATTGAAACGCGTGAGCGGCAGGGCATAGAAGCCATCGTCTGCCTGGACGTCAGCAACTCCATGATGGCACAGGACGTAAAGCCAAACAGGCTGGACAAGGCCAAGATGATGCTCAGCAATATGGTGGACGGCATGAAGGACGACAAGGTAGGCCTGGTCGTCTTTGCCGGACAGGCCTTCACACAGCTGCCCATCACCAGCGACTACGTCAGCGCCAAGATGTTCCTGGAGACCATCAGCCCACAGATGATAGCCGTGCAGGGTACCGACGTAGCTGCGGCCATCAACCTGGCCATGCGCAGCTTCACCCAGCAGGAGAACGTCAGCCGGGCCATCTTCCTCATCACCGACGGCGAGGATAACGAAGGCGGCGCAGTAGAGGCTGCCAAGGAGGCTGCCAGTCGCGGCGTAAGGGTATATATACTGGGCATCGGCGACCCCGCAGGAGCTCCCATACCCATGCCCGGCTCAAATCAGTACATCACCGACGAAGAGGGCAACGTAGTGGTGTCGAAGCTCAACGAGGATATGTGTCGCGAGATAGCCCAGGCCGGAAACGGCTCGTATATATACGTTGACAACAGCAGCTCGGCACAGGAGAAACTCTCCGAGCAGGTCGACCGTCTGGCCAAGGCCAAGATGGAGAGCCAGATATACAGCGAGTTCGACGAGCAGTACCAGGGCTTCATCATCCTGGGCCTCATCTTCCTGCTGATGGATATCTTCATCATGGAGCGCCAGAATCACAGAATACAAATCTCGAAACTGCTTCGCAGGAAAGAATAGCATTAGCGAACAAAAGATAGCGTATGAAACAGATCTACATCATAATGTGTGTGCTCCTCTGCTCAATGAATGCAGCAGGGCAGAATGACCGCGACTATATTAGGCGCGGAAACAGGCTGGCAAAGGACACACTCTTCTCAAAGGCACAGGTGCAGTACCAGAAGGCCATTGAGTTTGACAACACAAATCCACAGGCTCACTACAACCTGGGAAATGCACTGCTCTTCCAGAACAAGGCTGAGGATGCCATGAAGGAGTACGACTCGGCAGTAAAGTTCGAGCGCAACAAAGAGCGCAAGGCAAAGATGTACCACAACATGGGCGTAGTGCTCCAGAGTGCAAAGCAGTTCGACAAGGCTCTGGCCTGCTACCAGAACGCCCTGCGCAACGATCCCACCAACGACCAGACGCGCTACAACTACGCCCTCTGCCTCTATCAGCTGAAAAACAACCAGGGAGGCAGCGACAATCAAGACCAGGAGCAGAACGAGAACGGACAGGACGAGAAGAACGAACAAGACAAGCAGGAACAGCAGAAGCAGGAACAGCAAAACGAACAGAAGGAAGAGCAGAAGCCTCAGCCCGACCAGATGAGCAAGGAGAATGCCGAGCAGATGCTGAAGGCTGCCATGCAGGACGAAAAAGCTACGCAGGATAAGATTCAGCGTGCCCAGCAGCAGCCCAACCAGAAACGACTTCAGAAACAATGGTAAAAACAGATAGCGAATGAACGATATGAAACGACATAACTTTATACTCATCCTACTTTTCAGCATGCTTTCTCTGGCCGTTCGGGCCCAGGTGAGCGTGAAGTTGCAGGCACCCAGGCAGGTGGAGGCAGGCCGCCAGTTCAGAGTTAGCTATGTGGTGAATGCCTCGGATGTTGAAGACCTCCAGGTGGGCGACTTCGAGGGCTTACGTGTTCTCTATGGCCCCAGCACCAGTACATCCAGCAGCTTCACCATGGCGAATGGCAAGACCACGTCGAGCAGTACCACTACCTTCACCTATACGGTGGTCGCCACCGAGGAAGGCAAGGTCACCCTGCCTGCTGCTACTGTTGTTGTAAAGGGTAAGACCGTACACAGCGGTACGTCGGAAATAGAGGTGCTGCCTGCGTCAGACGGTTCGACATCGGGTGGTGCACAGCAGCAGCAACAGCAATCAGCAGGCGGACAGCAGGGACGTCAGCAGCAGGAGGCTTCAGCCGGAAGCGGCAAGGACCTCTACATCACCGTAACGGCCAGCAAACGCAAGATTTTCGAGCAGGAGGCTGTCTTGCTCACCTATAAGCTTTACACCCTGGTAAACATTCAGCAACTGGCGGGCGAAATGCCTCAGCTTGACGGATGCCACGTGCAGGAGGTGAATGCCAAGGCGCAGATGTCTCTGAAGTACGAGCGTGTAAACGGACGCAATTACGGCACGGCCATCTGGCGCCAGTATGTGCTCTTTCCCCAGAAGACGGGCCGTCTGAAGGTACCCAGCATCACGTTTGACGCTCAGGTCGAGGTGCAGAACACCAGCATGGATCCCTTCGACATCTTCTTTGGCGGCGGCAGCCTGTCGCAGATTGTACGACGCAGCATTGTCACTCCGGCTATCGACATCGAGGTGATGCCACTGCCTACGCCCAAGCCCGATAACTTCTCAGGTGCTGTGGGCCAGTTCTCACTGACGGGCAGCCTGACGCCTCAGGAACTCGATGCCAACGATGCAGCCACCCTGCGACTGGTCATCAGCGGACAGGGAAACATGAAGCTGATGAAGGCACCCCAAGTGGACTTCCCCAAGGACTTTGAGGTCTATGACCCGAAGATGGAGGACAAGACCACCTCAACCACTACCGGCGCAAAGGGCAATGTAATCTACGATTACGTCGTAGTGCCACGTCATGGTGGCAAGTATGAGATAGCTCCAGTGGAGTTCAGCTACTTCGACCCCGAGAGCAGCGAGTACAAGACACTCAAGACCGACTCCTTCAGCATCCAGGTAGCAAAGGGCAAGAACCGTTCTACGGTGGCCTCGCATGAGCAAGAGGATCTGAAGGTGCTCAACGACGACATACGCTACATCAAGATGAGCGGCCTCAAAGCCTCAGCTGAGGCTTCTGGATTCTTTGGAACCACAATGTACTGGCTAACCTATGCCATTCTGGCTGTGTTGTTCGGTCTGGCTCTCATCATCTTCTACCGTCAGGCAAAGGAACGTGCCAACCAATCCAAACTGCGTGGCAAGAAGGCTGGCAAGGAGGCTACGAAGCGCCTGCGTAATGCAGCCCGGCTGATGAAGGCCAAGGAGAGCAATGCCTTCTACGAGGAAGTGATGCATGCCCTGCTGGGTTATGCCGGCGACAAGCTGAACCTGCCCGTTACGGAACTGAACAAGGAGAACGTGAGCAACGTGCTGACGGGCCGTGGCGTGGATGAAAGCATCGTAGGCAGTTACCTCGATGTACTGAGCGAATGCGAGTTTGCACGCTATGCACAGGGCAATTCCGGCGTAACGATGGAGAAGGTCTTTGAGGAGGCCTCTGACGTAATAAGTAAACTTGATGCGGTTATCAGAAAGTAGTAATTTAATCAGACACAATGCTTTATGAAAAAGATTATCATCATATTCTCAGTGCTGCTGTACGCCGGTCTTTGTGCCGGTGCACAGGAACTTTCTCAACTGAAGGTGGAGGCTGACAGTGCCTATGCACGTGAAGACTACGAGCAGGCGCAGCAGAAGTATCTACAGGTGGCCGACTCCGTTCAGGATGCCAGCGTATGTTACAACCTGGGCTGCTGCTACTATCGTATGGACGATATGGCACGCGCCGTGCTGTGGTTCGAGAGGGCATATCTGCTCAATCCCGGCGACGGAGATATCCGCTTCAACCTCGATATGGCCCGCAGCAAGACAATCGATCGCATCACGCCTCGTCATGAAATGTTCTTCGTGAGTTGGTATCGGTGGCTGACGAACATCATGAGCCTCCAGCAGTGGGCCGTGACGTGTATCATCCTTTTCCTGTTGGCGCTTGTATCCCTGAGCGTGTTCTTCTTCTCGCGCAGGTATTCCATGCGTAAGTTTGGTTTCTACCTCACCTTCGTATTTATCTTCCTGACCATCCTGGGCAATGTATGTGCCTTCCAGCAGAGGTCCTACCTGCGCAATCGTAATGCAGCTATCATCGTGTCTCCGGCCGTCACGGTTAAAAGCACACCGTCCGACAGCGGAAACGACCTGTTCGTACTCCACGAGGGTACCAAGGTAAACATCAGCGACAATGAGATGAAGGAATGGTGCGAAGTTAAGGTGGCTGACGGAAAGATGGGGTGGATTCAGAAGAAAGACTTGGAAGTAATATAACTCAGATATATAATAAATTATAAAGTTATGTTAGAGCAATTGTTGTCGTGGGACAGAGCCCTTTTCCTTGCCTTGAATGGGACTGATTCCCTATATTTGGACGGATTCATGTGGACCGTCTCGCGTACGGCTGTCTGGGTGCCCCTCATGGCAATAATTGCCTATGTGATCTTTAAGAATAATGGCCTGCGCTCGTTCATGCTGACCATGCTGTTTGTGGCTGTGCTCATTCTGGTTACCGATCAGGTGAGCAGCCATCTGGCAAAGCCTTTTTTCCATCGCTTCAGGCCTACCCACGACCCCGAGTTATTCAGCATGGTGAATTGCGTCAATGGGTATCGGGGAGGGCTGTATGGCTTCTTCTCGAGTCATGCCTCAAATACCTTCGGGGCTGCCATCTTCCTGTCCCTTCTGTTCCGTAATGCCGGTGTAACCTCAATCCTCTATTGCTATGCGGCTCTCTGTTCCTACAGCCGCATCCATCTGGGCGTCCACTATCCGGGCGACATCCTTGTCGGTGCATGCTTTGGCACTCTTGCCGGACTGCTCATCTATTTTATCTACAGTTATGTGAATCGTAAGGTGGGCTTCAGCCGCACTTTCTATTCCGATACGTTTACCAAGACGGGATTCATCCAGTCTGACCTCTCTGTTATCGGTCTGTTCTTTGCCGTGACGCTCGTTTACATCTCAGTCCAGGCTGTTGTCTGTGCTTCACAATTCTAAGTGTACGTTAATGTGTGTGGTCTGTCATGAAGTACCTCTGTTCCTTGCCCCTCATCCTGCTTCTGGTGGCCTGCTCCGTGAATGTGAGCAAGGACAAGTCTTCTGTTGACTATTACAACGACCGCTCCTATCGTTTTCGCTACATAAGCATCGATAGTGCTCTTTACTTTGCCAACCAGGCTTATCACGCCTCGGGCGATTATGCCGATGGTCGCTACGAGGCTATGGTGAACAGGGCATTTGTGGCCTATCAGCAGATGAAATTCGACATAGCGCAGAATATTCTGTCGCAAGTTCGTAAAAACACACGCAACCAGTATATTCACCTCTGTGCTGATGTCCTGATGATGAAGATTGCACAGCGCATAGGTGATGGCGAGACATTCTTTAAGTGCCGTAACCGGGCCATAAAGATACTCGACAGGATAGGAGAGGGCAACGAGGACGTGAATGAACGCTATCAGCGCCTGGTGAACTATGCCAGTTCCGAACTGCACATCGTATCCAGCACATATTATTATTACCTTGGCCTTGATTCTGCGGCAATCGATGAGATTTCGCTTGCCTACACACCCATTCAGGATGGGCGCGACACGGCCCAGTGGCTCAACTATAACTATATGCTGGGCAGTGGCGGACTGATTGTAGGCGACAGTCTTGAGGTCTGTCTGACTGAGTTTGACCATCTGTTCCGAACCTATACGATGGCTATGGGCAGGGGGTATGTGTATTTTGAGGCTAACACCATCCAGTCCTTCGCAACCTTGCTGTCCGATTCTGTACGCTATCATTGGATTCAGCAGAACCGAGGCGCATCGTTGGACTACATCTACGGACGCCATATTGAATGGGGGGCAGGGGATGACCTTTGTGTCTCCCTGTCGCGTCATGCCATTGCGCTCTTTACTTCTATAAAGGACTTGTTCCAGACGGCTTGTGCCTATCGCACCCTGGGCGAGACCTATTTTAGCGAGGGGGAGTACGACCAGGCATTCCGGGCATTCCATTATGCCTTGGCACTTGTGGAGGACCAGAAGTCGCGTAGCTCTTACTCCGTAAAACCCTGGATGGCTGGTATCCGGGAGAAGATGAGCCTGGCCTATAGCGCTCTGGGCAACAAGCAGATGTCCGACTACAACCGCAACATCTATCTCGACCTGCTCGACCAGTCGCGTCAGAACTATGAATCTGAGACGCGTCTTCAGGAACTGACAATGGAGCTGCAGTCCATTCGCCTCCGCACTACAGTCCTGCTTGTACTCATCGTTATTTCTGCAGTGCTCTTTGTGCTGCTGACTCATCGTATGAAGTCGCGTGCCAGGGTGCAACATCGTTATATCTCCGATTTCCGGAATTCTGATGTTTATCGGTCTTTTGTGGAGAGCGTGGAGAACGTTCAGGGCCGCCTGGCCGATGAGATTGATATCAGTCGCGACGACGTCGAGGTGAGTCGTTTGCATATTGAGAACTATCGTTCGGGTAACTTTGAGCGTAGGGCCAAGGTGGCACTGGTCTATTCCATTATTCCCTATCTCGACCGTATGCTTGCCGAGATAAAGAAGATGCAGGCTAAGAATCAGGTTGACGTGCAGGCACTGCTCTATGCCAGTGAATTGTCGCGTGAGATTCAGCATACGAACAATGTGCTCACCGACTGGATTAAGATGAGCCATGGCCGTCTCAACCTCCATGTCAGTACCTTCCCGCTCCAAAAGCTGCTCGATGTTATTGCACATTCCCGCTTCGCCTTTAACAAGAAGAATGTTGACCTGCTTATTCCACACACTGATGCCGTAGTCAAGGCAGATGAAGCCCTGACGCTTTTCATGATAAATACGCTTGTGGACAATGCTCGCAAGTTTACGCCCGCAGGTGGAACTGTTCAGGTGGAGGTGAACGAGCAGGAGAATTATGTGGAGATTGGCGTTGCTGACACTGGGATAGGGCTGACCACAGATGATGTGGCCGTACTTAATGATAATAAGGTTTATAATGCGCGCGATATAGGAAAGCCGGGTACGGAGAAAGGCTCGGGCTTTGGCATCATGAACTGCAAGGGTATTATCAATAACTACCGCAAGCTGTCGCAGACCTTCAGTGTATGCCAGTTCGGAGTGTCAAGCACGCTTGGCAAGGGTAGCCGTTTCTGGTTCCGCCTGCCCAGGGTTGTCATGCTCCTCTGCCTGTTCTTCACTTTTTCTGCAGCTCGTCCGGCTGTCTTCGAGTCTCCACAGGCGGCTTTTGACTCCATCTGTAATGCCAATGTCATGGAGCACTACGAGGATGCTCTCCTTATGGGCGATTCTCTGTTGCATACACTCTCGATACCCATCGATACCGCCTTTGTCGTATCTCTGCGTAACCAGATATCCATATCCGCCCTGGCCCTGCATCGTTGGGACGTTTACAACACGAACAATACCGAGTATGTCCGACTGCATAAACTCTTCACCCAGGACAACAGCATTGCCGCCTATTGCCTTCAGATGGAGAAGCTGCAGGCTGATGGCATTCTCGTCTATGTCCTCCTGGTTGTCTTTGCCTTGCTGGCAGGTCTTCTGTTCTATTTCCTGTTCCTGCGCGGGCGTCTGCGGTCCGATCGCCAGTACAGGGATTTGGTGTCTGATTTCCGCGAGTTGATACGTCGTGCCCGTGAGTCTGTTTCCCGCTATGGGAATGGGAATGCGGCTACCCTGCAGTCTCTTCTCGAGGGTGACACGTTCCTGCAGGAGGCTGGTCAGATGCGCAGTGACATACTGTCGTTGGTTCAGGACGATGCCTCGTTGTATGATTCTGTCAATGGTATAATGCAGGATGTGAATAACCGTTATGCGGCTGTACGTCAGCAGGCTGCCACATTGACCTCTGGACTCGAGGAGAAGCAGAAGCTGTCATTCGAGGAGAACCGCCTCTACGTCATGAATCAGATTCTTGACAATTGCCTTAGCACCATAAAACATGAGACCATGTACTATCCGGCCAGGGCCCAGCAGATGCTTGAGGCAATGCAGACGCATGAGACGTCTATGGACGAGGTGAACGAACTGAACGAGCTGCTTACATATTACAGGGGGTTGTATATGCTGCTCTACGCTCAGGCTGAGCGTCAGCTGGAGCAGAACAACTTCCGGCGCAGGCCGTTGCTTGTGGATGACCTCCTGACGGCTTTTGAGGCCGGCTTCCAAAAGCTTGTCTCACGTAGCCATAGCGACGTTGTCTTCGAATGCCACTGGCCAAAGGGACTTCGTGTGGTGGGCGATGCCCAGCTGCTACATAAGCTGCTTGACATCCTGGCACAGGAATTCCTTCCCCAGGCCAGCCGTCTGGTACTTGATGTCTGCGAGGTTCGCGATGCTATGGTGGAGTTCTCAGTCTCCGTCTCGGGTCTGTCCCTGTCACCGGAGGAACTCGATAATATGTTTGCGCCTTCGTCGTCGCGTATTCCTTTCCTGATAGCACGGCAAATCGTACGCGAGCATGATGCCTACTGTGGCTATCCGGGCCTGCGGCTTTATGCCGTGCGGAGCGATGATGAGTCGTTCTCATTGCGTTTTAATGTATTGAAAACAATGTAAATAAAGATGTGATATGGAACCATTCAAGGTAATTATTGTAGAGGATGTCAAGCTGGAACTGAAAGGCACTGAGCAGATTTTCCGTTCCGACATTCCTGAAGCCGAGGTCATCGGTACGGCTCAGAACGAGAGCGAGTTTTGGAAGCTTATGCGGGTGCAGGTGCCCGATCTGGTGCTTCTCGACCTCGGACTCGGGGGCAGCACAACAGTGGGTGTGGACATCTGTCGCCAGCTCAGGTCACGCTATTCATCGCTTAAGATTCTCATCTTTACGGGTGAGGTACTCAACGAGCGTTTGTGGGTGGAGGTATTGGGTGCAGGTGCCGATGGCATTATCCTCAAGACGGGCAACCTATTGCAGCGCGATGATGTGATGCTTGTCATGCACGGACGTCACTATGTGTTCAATGAACCTATCCTGGAGAAGATCATTACCCGCTTCAAGAAACTTGTCAATGGCGAGACTGAGAAGTCTGATGCACTGATAAACTACGAGATTGACGAGTATGACGAGCGTTTCCTGCGCCACCTGGCACTGGGCTATACAAAGGAGATGATTTCTAATCTCAGGCAGATGCCTTTTGGCACAAAGAGCCTGGAGAAACGTCAGGCTGACCTTATCAGCCGCCTCTTTCCGTCGAGTGAGCGCACCGGCGTAAATGCCACACGATTGGTGACCAAGGCCTTCCAGTTGCATATCCTGGATATCAACAACCTGCTTCCGGATGAAGACTAAGCCTAGCATCCTTGGCATGACGCTTGCTGCAGCTGTCTTTGTGTCTGTGGCTATGCCGTTTTTCTCATGGATTCTCTCTGCTGTGGGACAGCCTGTCAACAGCGTTCTGTCCGACGATGGACTCAGGTGGTTGTTCATCCACATGCCCGAGCTGTTTGCCAACTATTACGTGATTGTCGTTGTGGTGGCTATCTCTGCGTATGCCTGCCTGGAGTATGTGGGGTGGGGCGAGGCGGCATCTGTCCGTCGAACGCCTCTGCTTGTCTGCTTTGCCCTGGCCTTGTTTATCGATGTGCTGCTTCTGTTTGCTGCCTTCCATCCACAAAGCCCGCTTGTCAGTCTCACGGGGAGCCTCAATCCCAGTCCCTTTCTCCATGGCCTGCCCTTCATCCTGTGCTTCGGGTTGATGCTTGTGGCTTACGTATATGGGGTGCTTACACATCGTATCTCAACCTTCTCCACCTTCAAGTCCTTTCTGAGCTCAGGCTTCGTGCGGTATGGGGCTTTGATGGTGCTTTCCATGCTGCTGTCCTTTATCTTCCATTGTTTCTGTTACATCTTTTAATTTACTCTTTACCCTTTACCCTTCTTTCTCTATGGATATTCAGGATCTTAACCCCGTTCAACTCCAGGCTGTGCAGTGCTGCGACGCTCCATCCCTGGTCATAGCTGGAGCCGGGGCCGGAAAAACACGTGTGCTGACATACAAGATTGCGTGGCTCTTGGAGCACGAGAAGATGATGCCGTGGAGCATCCTGGCGCTGACCTTTACCAACAAGGCTGCTCGCGAGATGCAGGAGCGTATCAGCCTGCAGGTAGGGCCGGAGAAGGCCTCACAGCTTTGGATGGGCACCTTCCACAGCATCTTCAGCCGTATCCTCAGGATTGAGTCGGCTCGTCTGGGGTTTACCTCTGACTTCACAATCTACGATGCTACGGACAGCAAGAACCTGGTTAAGGCTATCATACGTGAGATGGGATTGAATGACAAGCAGTACAAGGCTTCAACGGTATGTGCCTACATCAGCAATGCCAAGAATGCTCTGGTCATGCCTGCGGCCTATCGCATGAATGCCAGTCTCATTCGTCGCGATGCTGTGTCGGGCATGGAGAAGGTATCTGACATCTACGAACGCTATTGGCAACGTTGCCGTCAGGCTGGTGTAATGGATTTTGACGATCTGTTGCTTTATACGTGGATCCTCTTCCGTGATAATACCGATGTGGCTGTGAAATATCAGGAGCGTTTCCAGTTTGTTCTGGTCGATGAGTATCAGGATACCAACTTCGCTCAGCATCAGATTATCTGGCAGCTTACATCCCAGCGACAGCGTGTCTGTGTGGTGGGCGATGATGCGCAGAGTATTTATAGCTTTCGTGGAGCAAATATCGATAACATACTGAATTTCCGTCAGATGTATCGTGATGCTCGTCTCTTTAAACTCGAGCAGAACTACCGCAGTTCTCAGAATATCGTAGGCGCTGCCAATAGCTTGATTAGTCATAATGAGCGACAGATACACAAGGAGGTCTTCAGCCAG
The DNA here is from genome assembly GCA_946407895.1 of uncultured Prevotellaceae bacterium. Classification (GTDB taxonomy): domain Bacteria; phylum Bacteroidota; class Bacteroidia; order Bacteroidales; family Bacteroidaceae; genus Physcousia. The sequence continues at coordinate 5,650 of CAMJQA010000015.1, read as the reverse complement.
AATGAGGTGGGCACTCCTGTTGAGGTTTGCCAGGCATATAGTGATACGGACGAGGCTAATATTATTGTTCGTAAGATTCGCTCCTTTGTGCGTAACTATAACCTGTCCTACGGACAGCAGGCTATATTGTATCGCACCAATGCCCAGAGTCGTAGCCTTGAAGAGGCCTTCAGGCGCGAGGGCATTCCTTACCGCATCTATGGCGGACTCTCATTCTATCAGCGCAAGGAGGTTAAGGATCTCATTGCCTACTTCCGTATGGCTGTGAATCCCAGTGATGAGGAAGCTATGAAACGCATCATCAACTATCCTGCCCGAGGCATTGGGCAGACTACTGTCAATAAGATACTTGATGTCGTTACTTCTCGAGGACTTTCCGTGTGGGACGTGCTTTCATCTCCCGGTGAGCTTGGTGTGAACAAAGGCACGCAGGAGAAACTGCGCCAGTTTTGCCAGATGATTGAGGGTTTCCATGAAGCGGTTAATACTGACGATGCTCACACTCTGGCCCTGCGCATAGTTAAGGAGAGCGGGGTGCAGGCAGATATCTTCCGGGGTAAGGATCCAGACGACCTGTCGCGTCAGGAGAACCTGCAGGAACTGCTCGACGGTGTAAGCACTTTTGTGCAGGTTCATACAGAGGAAGGGCAGGGTACCTTGCTTACGCATTACCTCCAGGAGGTTAGCCTGCTCTCTGATATCGACGAGGATAATTCCGTGGGCGACGATAAGGTAACCCTGATGACAGTACATTCTGCCAAGGGACTTGAGTTTGATGCCGTCCTTGTTTCCGGTATGGAGGAGAATCTCTTCCCCAGTCAGATGTCAATGGAGAATCCTCGCCAGATAGAGGAGGAACGCCGTCTCTTCTATGTGGCTATGACGCGTGCCCGTCACCATCTTGTCATCACTTTTGCCAAGAGCCGTATGCGATACGGACGCATGGAGTTCGGAACGCCAAGCCGTTTTATACGCGAGATCGACCCCAAATACCTCTCCGTCGGAAAGGGTGCAAAGGCTCAGCCTGTCAGTGATGAGCTGAGTCCCTTCTCCAGGCAACCGGCAAGTCGGTTTGGCAGGAGTTTCGAGGGCTCTTCTCGCAGTGCTGGCGAGTCATTTGGGCGCAGGAGTGCTAATGAGCCTTTTCATTCGCTTGGTTCTACGTCGTCAGGCAACCCGCTGTCAAGGCTGAAAAGGTTGCAGGCCACTTCACCCTCTATGTCCTCTTCATCCCAAGGAAGCCTAAAGTCGCCTGTTCCCCGGCAAACTTCCTCACAGCCTGTTTCGCCAGGCACCGTCATTGCTCATGAACGCTTCGGACGTGGCGTTGTGGAACGTGTCGAAGGTACGGGCATGGACACGAAGGCTACTGTTCGCTTCGATAATGCTGGTGTCAAGCAACTTCTTCTTCGCTTTGCCAAGTTCACCGTTGTGTCATAGCTTGCTGCGCCTTCTTATTGGTTGACTACATTTTGCGGCTTACCGTTGAGGTAGGCCTTTACGTTTTCCAATGCAATAGTCATCAGGCGTTTGCGGGCTTGCTGAGTTGCCCAGGCAATGTGGGGTGTGATGTAGCAGTTTCGGGCTGTTATCAGGGGCGAACCGTTGCGGGGCGGTTCCTGGTCAAGCACGTCAAGTCCTGCAGCATAGAGCCGGCCTTCGTTGAGTGCGTCAGCCAGGTCTTGCTCGTTGATGAGCGGACCGCGGCCGGTATTGATGAGTATTGCTGTGGGCTTCATCAGCCTGAGTCGGCTTTCGCATACGAGGTGGTGTGTCTGTGGTGTGAGGGGACAGTGCAGGCTGAGTACGTCTGCTGTGCTGAACAGGTCGTCCAGCGAGGTAGCCTTCTCTATGCCCAGTGCTTCCAGGGTATCCTTGTCCTTGCTGCTCCATGCCACTACCTTCATGCCCATGCTCTGCGCTATTTTGGCCGTTGCCATACCTGTATGACCCAGTCCTATTATGCCCATTTCCAGGCCGTTAAGCTCAATGAGCGGATGGTCCCAGAAACAGAAGTCCTTGCTGGTTTGCCACCGGCCTTCCCTGACGGCATCGCTATGCTGGCCTACGTGCAGGGTGATGTGCAGCAAGTGGGCCATTGCCATCTGTGCCACCGAGGCTGTGCTGTAGGCGGGTATGTTGGTTACGGTGATGCCCAGTTTGCTGGCATGCGTTGTATCCACCACGTTGTATCCCGTTGCCAATACACCGATGTACCTCAGCTGTGGCAGCAAATCCATCAGCTCTGCGTTTATGATGACCTTGTTCGTCAGCAGTATCTCGGCATTTTTGGCTCTTGTCAGCGTTTCCTCCGGAGCGGTGCGGTCGTATTTTTCCACTTCTATGGACTCCCCGTCTTGGTTCACAAGGTGCTGCCAGGGCGACCAGTCTATATCACCTGGGTTTGCAGCATAGGCATCTAAAAATACTATCTTCATCTTGTCTTGCGTTTATTGGTTTGCAAATATACAAATAAAAGATGAAATAAGCTGTCTTTTCTGCTAATTTATCTCCTTAATTTGATTGTATTTTGCACAAAGCGTATGATATGTGTGCATTTTCTATGTAAAAACTTGCACAGTTTATATGAATGTGTTACCTTTGCGGCCGATTTCAAGCAAACGAATAAAAATTATTAAGGTAAAAAGATGAACAAAAAGATTGCTTTAGTCGTAGCCTTGGCTACACTTGTGCCGGGCACTGTATGTGCTGGAGGCCTGCAGACAAACACTAACCAGAACGCCAGTTTCCTGCGCCAGATGAGTCAGGACGGTATCATAGACGTCACGGGTCTTTATGCCAATCCGGCCGGTACGGCTTTCCTGATGCCCGGCTTCCATTTGAGCCTGAATGTACAGAATGCATTGCAGAGTCGCGACATCACAACCGACTTCCCGCTCTTTGCATATAATCGCGAGATTCCACATACGCCACATCGCTTTCATGGCAAGGCCGTCGCACCGATTATTCCTTCTATCCAGGCATCCTATAACTGGGAGCGTTGGTCGGTCAACGGAGCCTTTGCCCTTGGTGGCGGTGGTGGTAAATGTGAGTTTGACGATGGCTTAGGTACTTTCGAGGCGCTCTATGCCGGTCAAATCTATCAGAATGTAGTCAGTCAGCTGGCTGGTAGTATTGCTCCGGCCCTGATAGGGCAGGGGATGCCCCAGGAACAGGCATCCTCTATGGCACAGCAAATGGCTCAACAGTCGTTTGGGGGCTATGACCTGAATGCTTATATGAAGGGCCGCAACTATCAGTTCCACCTGACGCTGGGTACGACGTATAAGGTACTCGACAACCTGTCGGCTTTTGTCGGACTACGTGGTATTTATGCCACCAACAATTATAATGGATGGGTCAGCGATGTTGATGCTTACTATACGCATCCGGTCACTCAGCAGACGGTGCAGCAACCGCTGTCGCAGAATAGCCTTGACCTTAATACCGACCAGGTGGGATTTGGTATCACGCCTGTCATCGGTATGGACTGTCAGGTGAACAGCCACTGGAACCTGGCCTTCAAGTATGAGGCGCCTACAAAGCTGAAGCTGAAAAACTCCAGCCGGATGAACGCATACACTGCTGCTGTGGCACAGACAAATGCCGTGCTTGGGCAATTTGCTGACGGACGTAAGGTGCGCGAGGATATCCCGGCCATCCTTGGTGCTGGTGCCAAGTACAGTCCCGTGGATAAGGTGCGGCTGATGGCCGGATGGCATTTCTACTTCGACAAGCAGGCCAAGAAGGAGGGCGACAAGCAGGACCTCATCGACAAGGGAACGATGGAGTTTAGTGCCGGTGCTGAGTATGATGTGTGCAAGTGGCTCACCATCAGCGGAAGCTGGCAGAATACTTCTTATCGGGTGAGTGATGCATTCATGAATGACCTCAGCTTCAACCTCTCTAATAATAGCATGGGTATTGGTGCCCGTGTACGTCTGACCGAGCGTTGTAATGTTGACCTGGGCTATATGCAGAGCTTCTATCACCGCCGCGATGTGGTTACCGCCACCGCAGCTGGTGCCAAGCAAGACCATTACTTCCGTAAGAACCGTGTGTTCGGTCTGGGTGTGAATTTTGAGTTCTAAACCGGCTGTAGGCTAAGGGAGTATCGGGGGTGTATCTCTGTTGGGGTGGTTGCCGAAGGGTCTATTCGTAGTCTTTCCTGCGTTTGGGATTCATCGGGAACCACCCTTTCTTTACGCGGTTATGCTGGGCAAAGACTTCACCGATTCCCCAGAAGGAGGAGAAGGCCACCACGCCCAGTATGATGCTTGTCGTCTGGTCCTTACAGAGCAGGCTCACAGCTGCCGATATAATGCCGCACAGCAGGAAGGCCCACCAGCAACGGCGTCCAAAGTGGTATTCTGCCTTGATGACAAGGGGGTGGAAGGCACCGATGGTAAGAAAGGTTGCCAGGCCTATGATTATTCCGCTGTAGTTCATTTGATGGTCATGTCAACAATTTTCTTCTCATCGTTCAGGTGCGAACTTACCTGGTAGGTCTTTGTGCTTGGCTGATTCGCATCCGAGCGGTTCACGGTCTCGTCCAGGCTGAAGCTTACGGCGTATGCGGGCTGTCCGTCGGGCAGGGTATCGCGCTTTACGGTCATGTCGGCATTGATGAGGTAGTGTATGCCTATCACGTCAGCTGCCTTCTTGTCACTCGTGAAGTGGGCAATCTGTTCGGGCGAGGCAGGCGATATGCCGCAGAAGTCGGTCATTGTACCCGGTATGGCATTGCCTATGACATCCAGGTCGCCCCGTGCCATCCCGTTTGAGAAGAATGCATCCATGATGCCCCTGATGTGACTCTTGTCTCTGTCGGAAATCTTTTGCTGTGAGAACTCAATCATCTTCGCTGTGGCATCGTCTGAATAGCGTCCGCTGGGGTGGTTTTGCATGTAGTTCTCTATGGCTTGCTCGGTGTTCAGGCTTGCTGCCTCTTTCCAGTCGATGGAGTCTATCAGGTCTCTGCATTCCCGTTCGTGTACCGAGTTAGGGTAGTTCTGCAGGAAACGGGTCAGGCTTATGCGGTTGCGCTTCTTCTCTGCTTCTGCCCATTCTTTGGCTTCCTCCTGCAGGTGCTGCATCTTGGTCCTCACTTCTTCTGCGTGTTCGCTGCTGGGGTAGTCATCAAGGAACTGCTGGTAGAATTCGGGGTTGCTGACGCCTTGCAGCCGCTGGTAGTCTCCTTCTTCATGCGATTTCTTGCTCATGTATGTCCAATAGAAGAATACGCCCAGTATGGCGGCTACAATCAGCAGGAAGCTCATCAGGCATCCCCAGCCCAGGCATCCGCGCCTCTTTCTTCTGGGGGTTGGTATCTGTGGTGGTATGTGCTGTTGCTCTTTTGCTTCCGGCTGGGCGTGATCTGGGCTTTGTGGCTCGGTCTGTGCCCGCAGGTCGGCTTTGCACAGGGGGCATTCCGTACGTCCCTTTAGTGAGAATCGTCCGCACTGTGGACACTTCACCAGGTTGTCTGCTATCTTAACTCCGCACCGTGGACATGTACCGGCCATGGTGGATACAGCGTTTCCGCATTCAGGACATTTGATAATCATGATTTGTGAGTGATGATAGAGTAAACAGAGTAGCGCCTACGGGAATCGAACCCGTGTTCCATGCGTGAGAGGCATGTGTCCTA
>CAMJQA010000014.1 GCA_946407895.1 uncultured Prevotellaceae bacterium | reverse complement strand
TGGATGAGAATATAAAGCGGATTGGGGAATTGTTTCCCAACTGCCTCACGGAACGACTAAACGATGAAGGGACGTCCGGAAGTGGCTATTCACTTTGACCGACTCAGGCAAGAGTTGTCAAAGGACATTGTTGTGGGTCCAGAGGAAACGTTCGTTGACTATTCTTGTTCTGTTTTCATTTTTCATTGGAGTAAAAGAGCTATATTGAGTGAAAATTGCAGAATATGAAGAAATAATAGGGAGAATAATGCCTGTTTTAATCAAATTTGCGTACTTTTGCAAAAAATGCAGCTCACATAGAACGTTTTTTGCTGAATAATTCTTATCTTTGCACACGCGGTGGATAAAATTCATCGCAGACATGACATAGGAAGCGTTTAGCTTTTTCCAAACTGATGAATCTCGACAACTCATCCGGAAAAATGGAAAAGTAAAGACGTTCTTCCCTTTGTAATGATTGTATTGGTATAGCCATACATCATACATAGGGTGTGAGCTGTTTTCACTAATCTTTTTTCCAGGCAGTCGAGAGCCTCTCAGTTGGATTAGCTGACAGGCTCACACTTCTTTGTGTTGTGGCTACTAACCTAAAATAATTAAGGCATTTGAGCCTAATGCGGGATTTGTATTATGGATTATTTAGAAAGAATTGCGGAAATCTCTGCTTGTGCAAATTTGACGGAAGATCAAAAAGACCTTTTGCGTGATCTAACTGATCCGCTCTGCGGAAAAGACAGAGATTGTATTGTTGCGGAAATCAGAGGCATAATTTTTGAACTTGTAAAGTACAAGAAATGTGAAGAATTGGCTAAGTTGATACAAAATAAATGGACGCATATAGAATTAGAACCAGATGCATATAAAGATTTAATTGATGATGTTTCTTGTGGCTAATTAATTGACAAATGACTTATGGCAATAATTGATGATGTTAGATGGGAATCAAATTCTCATGAAATAGTCCATAAGTTTCCCTCGGATAATCTGAGGTTGGGCACCCAATTTACATTGGTTATTGGTGGTATCATTTTATTACTCAACATAGTGATAGGCTTGATATTCTCGTCATATAAGCCGTTTAATATAGGCTTAAATAGTGCAGTCATCATTGTCGATACTTTGATGCTTTATTCCTTTGGAGTCGTGCAGATAAAAGGCGGCTTTAAGGTGTCACTCTCCTATCTTTTCATGATAACTGCTGCCATAGAGTATATATTGGTATTGTTTGTTCCTAAAACATGGAAAGACAATGCTGCTTTAATGACTCTAATTCTATTATTAGCAAGTCAGATTATTTTATACGTAATAGCATATTTTGTCTCAAAAATCAGTTGATATATGGAAATGAACGTAATTAAGTGCCCCAATTGTGGAGCGAATGCAAAGAACCACACAAATTGTGAATATTGTGGTAGTCTTCTTGTACGATTTGCAGAAAAAGGAATCGACATAAAAGAAACCTCTTACATTGATAACTCTATGGTTTTACCAGGACTGTTAGAAGAGTTAAAGAAAAATATTAAATTGCAAGAGAAAGAGTCTAATGAAGAAGTATGGACTGAAATTAGATGGATAAATAAGAGAGGAGAAGAAGATGAAATGTTAATTTATTCTCAAGAAAGAGACGACGATTCAGATGAAAAAGAAATAGATTCTGCATCGAATAAAGATATGTCACTATCACCTCAGTTGGTAATATATATGACTTTTACAAAAATTAGAGGAAATGCTGAGTCTACATTTAATTTTAATAAAGAACAAGACGAGCAGCTCATGAGATTTACTCAACTTAAGTCTTTTCCTCTTTTCACATATATAAAGGACGAGGGAGATATAGATGCTGATGCTTATCTTCAACAATTCGTTATTAATTTTGGTCAAGATGCAAATGGTGCGAGTCGCTTGATTTCAGAGATTTTGTTAAAGGTAATGGGACTTGCTTTATCTGATTCTTATGGAATATATACCGGTATTGGTGATGAACCTTATACAGAAGAATATAAAGAGTACCTAAGAAAAATAGGAATACCTGTAGAAGGGGAACCTACTGATGAAAATTCAGAAAATATAAATAATGGATCTAACTACTCAGAAGAGCCAGAAAACAAAGGTTTGGGAGAATGGCAAAAGGTCCTTGTTATATTGTTATCAGGACCTCTGGCGGTATGTTTTCTCGAAAATTTGCCAACAGATGAAAATTGTAATGAGTTTTATTTAATAGTGTGTCTTCTGTTTATAATCGTCATCGGACTATTTTGGGATGGACTTATAGCAAAGAAATATTTATATTACTATTTGATTCCACATTTTATATTACCAATCTGTTTCCTTTCTGATTTTGAAATGCCAAAATTCAAGTGGAAGGAGCAGAATGATTCAAGTGATAAAGTAGAATTACTGGAGAAATCGAATAAAGAAGAAAAAATTGAGGAAGTTGAACAAACGCCAAAGAAAAGCCGTATAGACGAAATTAGAGAGTTAGGGTATAATGATGGGGTGAGATTTGGCTATAGTGATAGAGGAGATGCTTTACGTGAATATGTGAAAATGGGTATTACATTAGAAAACAGATTGAAAGATCTTCAAATTGTTGCAAAAGTTGCATACAAAGAGGACTATGGTGATGATATAAGTGAAGACCTTTTGGATGAATACAGCAAGCAATTCGTCAAAGGTTACAAAAGTGTAGTACTTAAGGAGTAGGCGATTTATAATCACTTAACAAACAGTTCCATGACGTTTAAACCAAATCCGAATTACCCTGATACTTCAAAGAACTCAAATGAGCATTTAAAGAACTATGTTGAAGCAGTAAAAGGCTGGTATGAGTTACTTCTTTGAAAGTTAATCAGCTATGGTAGTATATGAAATACTTTCGCTTCAGGTATTATTAAATGCAGTAAGGAATTAGTCTATTTGAAAGGAGAAAACATAATAATTAGGAAGCATGTGGGCACTATTTGACATATTAAGGTATTCTTTCAGCTGCGCTATTTGGGGTATGCTGATTGCATTTGCGTCTATGGCACTTTTTGTGTTTCTGATAAAGGGCTGGTATAAAGATGCTACATTCTCACCTGTGAGTTATGGTGTCGGGGTAATACTATTCCTGTTCTTGTCATTTCAATGTATATTGATAGTCGGATCCCTGAAAATAATTGATACCACAGGACATTATGAGACAGAAATCACGAGAATCATTGATAATGCGTATGACGCAGCCGATGAAGTGACAATGGGTCAGGCAGATGACATCCTTAAGGTGGTGATTGAGAAATTTCCAATATTGGAATATTATATAAGTGGCGGGGAATTCTCTGGTTTTACAGCCAAAGAACTGCCTCATGCTATGGCGGGCGAACTTAGTTCCTTTATGCGTTGGTACATCTTCCGGCGCATATTGTGGTGCCTGGGGTTTGTAATAGTTGGAGCCATCTGTGTGATAAGGTCGTTATCTCGCAACTACAAATCATCTCAACAAGTCGATAGACTCCCAAGGCAACGCGTACAGACAGAGCGCCGTAGGGTTGGCAGAAGGACAAGAAGATAATATTGATTTAATGATATGAATACAACAAACTTTTGCAACAGCAACCACATATTGGTTGGCTTAGGAGGTACAGGAGGTAAGATCCTTCGTGCTTTCAAGATGAGAATGTTCGAGGAGTTTCCTACTCAAGATGAACGTAAGAAATTACCAGTTGCATTACTTTATGTGGATTCCACGGAAGAAATGATGCCACAGGATGGAAAGGCTCGTCCAGATTTTAGGGTTATGGGCCAAGATGCATCATTCACACGTAATGAGTTTCTGAACATCAAGGCTGTTGATGTCGAACACATTCTTGACCATATTGGTAACTATCCTTCGGTAAAAGGCATTGTCAATAATGTGACTGCCGTTAAGTCTGCTATAGGTTCTTTGGGACAGGCCGCAGGGCAGAAGCGACGTGCTGGTCGTCTCCTCTTTGCAGCAAATGCAGTTGGTTATGTGAATAGTCTGCGTGATGCATTTGCCCGGTGCGATGAAATCCTTCACAATTCAAATAGCATTAATATCCATATATTTGCAGGTCTTTGCGGTGGTACGGGCTCAGGTTCTATCATTGATGTGATAGTTCAGAGCCGGAAGGCTTTCCCCGATGCTAAGATTTCTGTATATGCCATGATTCCAGAGATGAATCTGCCCAAGAGTGATATGGATCAGGGACGCTACTACCAGAATGGCTATGCTGCAATGAATGAACTCAATGCCTTGCAAGCTGGCCGTTGGTTCCCACAAGATGTAACTGGTGGTGGCGAAGCGCATTATTATAATGATCGCGTCAAAGGAGTTGCTGATGGCCTGACTATATATAGCAATGTCAATGAAAATGGTCTGACTATAAACTCTCTGCAAGAACTACCCAAAATAGTCAGCGACTATATTTTTGCACGTATCTTCTTTATTAATGAGGAAGACCAGATTAATAGCGACATCATCCGTGCCTATAACTTTGAGAATATGGATGACTTCGCTTTGGAATATGATGAGACGGCTAATCCTGGTCCTGATGGTCGTATTGCCGTTGCAAGGACGAAGAAGGTGAATTCTTTCGGCATCAAGAGGGTAATGTATCCAGAACTGAGAGTGCTGAAGCATATTACTTATACTGTTGGTGAGAGTGTACTCTATCAGTTCAAGTATAATAACTGGCGCGAGAATCAAGGATTTGTCAATGAAGAGCGGAATAAGGATTATCGTAGAGATTATCTGAATAGCGACAACCTTCAGAAATGGATGTTGGATGACTTACATCTGACATACGAGCTGAAGGTATTGGAATCCGATGCTGACTATCCTCGTTTCAATGATTACTGGCACGATAAGGCAATTGGTTATGCTGAGGAAGCCAAGAAGGCAAGCAACCCACTTAATGAATTAGACAACATTATGGGCGAGTTCTATGCTAACCATTTCCGTGAGGAAGGAGTTGAGGTATTCTTTACAGGTAAAGAAAGAGCAATTCCCGAGATTGCTCGCGAGATTCGTCATACCGTAGAATGCGAGTTATATGAAAAGTGGAGAGTGGGGGATGTCTCTATTGTTGAACTCCAGAAGGTCTCTAAATTGCTGCTCGAAAAGGTAACAGAGATAAGGGCAGACCTGGAAACGAAATCAAAGGAGGAAAAGGAGAATTACGATACTGTGGATTTGGATCGCAGCGATAATGTTACCGAATGGAGCCGTTTGGGTATTCTCCAACGGATGGTTGGTATTGGCGCAAAACGATATGCTGAACATCAGGAGATTCTCACAGATTATTATACCTCAAAGACATTGCTCGTCGCTTTGGAGTTCGCAAAGAAATTGGCCGCTCGTGTTTATATCGAGATGGGTAAGATGGATGCTGACATCTCTGCATTTGGCCAGAAGATTAACGATGCCATCGATGAGACTGAACGCCTTGTTACTGCACAGCGTAAAGTCAATAAGGGCCTCGAGGATATGAAGGGGGCCATCATAGAGGTGAGCGAAGATGAAACCATGAGCGAATTTGAGGTAGAGCTGAAAGTTGACAAGGTTGACATGCCCAATATAGCACGCCAGATTCGTGATAGTATTCTGCCCACAGGTGATTTCATCAATTTTGGCCGTTTAGCCAATGATATAAGCGTTGATGATATTAAGGATGCCTTTGACATCAAACTGTCTCAGATTGTTAAGATAAAACATGACGAGAAAGCAGAAAGCGATAAAAAGGTGCTTGGTCTGAATATATTGACACAGCTTCAGCAAAAACTAAAGACGGATGACGATATCAAGGCTTTTGCATCTAAGATTGTCAACCAAAGCGGGGTGTTCTTGAAGTTGAACAATGATCAGATTCAGCTACATCTTCGTAATAATGAGGGCAATTTGAGTCCGACTAATCCTGCCAGCATAAATAAGAAGACGATTCTTGTCTCAATTCCTTCACCTGATGATAATGAGGGATTAAAGCGTTTTGCTGATAAGTTGGAGGATGCTTTCAAGAACTCGTTTAACCAAAGTACTGCACGTACCACAATTGTTGTAAACCGTAAGAGTCCCCGCAAGGATGAATTATCAATCATAACTGTTTCGTACTGTTTCCCAATTCGTGCTATTGATTGGATGAAACCGTATAAAGAGAAATATGATAGATTCCTCCACACCGGTAATCCCGCTACGGATGCAGGTAATGCAATTCTGTTGCATAGTGAGGGAGATGGTTCACAATTCCCGTCACTATTTGCTGTTGATAATGCAGAGGAAATAGCAGCAAAGGCAGCACAAGAGGCTATGGCCGCACAGACTGCAACTGCACAGCCTCAGGCTGGTCCCGCGGTTCCTCCACCAATGCCAGGCGCAGCTCCCGTCCCGCCTCCTATTGCTCCGCAGCCTGAAATCAAACTGTTCATTGCAGTGGCAGGGCAGCAATATGGCCCTTATAATATGGATCTTTGTAAACAGATGTCTCAGGGTGGACAACTGACACCACAGAGTATGGTTTGGATGGAAGGTATGCCTGCATGGGCACCCGCCAGTCAGGTTCCTGCATTGCAGACCTTGTTTGCTCCGGCAACACCGGTTATGCCTCCACTACCTCCAACAGGGGGCCCAACACCCCCACCAATGATGTAATAATATAGTCTAAATCCGAATAATAGAAAATTGATTATGGCAACGTCAAGAAATAATGAACGAATACGTTACAGATATGGTATTTGTCTGAACGACAATTGCGAGAAGTGTAAGTCAAAGGAAGTACAGGAAATTACGGCACGAAAGGATTTCGTGTGCCAAAACCCTGATTGTGGTAAGCCCCTGCGTGAGTGTCCTCCTCCAAAGAAAGGTGGAAAGTCTAAGCTCATTGCCATCATCGCCGGAGTAATAGCCCTCCTGGCTATCATTGGTTGCATAATAGCCTTTAGCGGAGGTGGCGAGGAATCGCCTGCACCAACGCCTGTACCTGAGGTTACTGAGAACACCGACAGCATCAAGGCTGCGCGGGAGGCTGCTGAGCAGCAGCGCATCAAGGACAGTTTGGATGCTGCGGCTGCTGCCGAGGCAGCCAAGAAGCAGGAAGCAGAGAAGGAGGCTAAGCCAGCCCCGGCGGCACCAAAGCCTGCCAAACCTGCCTCTGGTTCAAAGGATCTTGGCTATGCTACTTTTAAAGGTAGCTGGCCCAACGATGTTAATGGACGGATGGTGTTTAAGTCATCTCATGTCATTGACAGCAAAGATTCCAAGAAGCGAGTGGCTGAGGCCGGTGATTACGTGATTGGTGAATGGGCTGACGGTCATCTGGTTCAGGGCATCTGGTATGGTGCCGACAATAAGGTTAAGGGTAGCATTATTATTGGCAAGTAATATTGATATTCATGTTCAGACGCTCAATCTATACATTTCTTCTAACAATAGTATGTTGTACTTCCGCATCACCTCAGGGTTTGAAGTTGTTCAGCCCTGAGGTGAAGGATGCTGCGAGTTATCCTCAGCAGGTAGTAATGGACTTCCTTGAGCGTTATTTTGGAAAGGAACTGCCAGCTCTGCAGCAAACGTCCATGGAACGCAAGATGGCAGACGACAAAGTCTATTTTCGAAAAGGAGGCATAAATGATCTGGTCCAGGTCTCAGATACAATGCCTTTTACCATTTCATTAATTGATAAGTTCTATGAGGTAAATTGGATGAAGGTTGACGAACCATTTGTTACTATCGTTTTTCCTGCCCAGTATGACATACTGCTTGGTGTACAGAAAGACGAGGCTTTAAAGCAATTCAAAGATGCGGTCCTTGCAGCCCCTCAACGAATAAAAGATTCAAACGTTCCTGCTAATTTGGAGAATATCAGCGAATCATTATATAAGACAAAGAGCGATACTCTCAATCTGGCAAGCCTTACAGACGCTATGTATTATAATAAGGTGGACGGTGATTATTATCCTGTCTTTGATAATTCTCATTTGGATTATTCTGCAGCTAATCTGTTTCATGGGTTGCTTCCAGATGCAGATTACCGGATGTATGTAGAACAATCTGTCTATGGCATGACCACCATCAACTATACCATACCACTCAGCCAATGGCTTAACTATTGTGCTAAGTGGGGCTTGAGGGTGTTCTTTGCCGTGGAGGAAGAACGCGAGGATGGCGTGTTGGCCCTTGTGATAGCACAGAGCAGGGAATTTGGTTATCACCATTTGCTTTCTGTTGTCATTCCAGACAAGTTTGTTACTGACCGGAATGCCGTGCTGAAGGTAAGGCTAACCCCATACATCCCGACTCATAATGTTAAGAATCTCTACCAGCGACAAACTAATGAAACGAAGAAAAGGAAATGGAACTAAAACGAATAATCTTCAATCTCATACTTTTATCCTGTCCGGGTTATATCTGTTACGCGCAGGACGCTGAAAATGCAATCAAAAGTATTAACAAAATTAAGCGTGATACAACGTATATATACGCAGAATCCACGACAAAGGATTTGAATGAATCCTTCAACAATGCCCGTGCAATTTTAGAGATGCAGGTTGGCGATTGGGTGCGTAAGCAACACCCAGCTGAAGGCATAGAAGTATGTATCGTTAAGGCAAAAGATCATATCATGCAGCTTGATACACGAAGGGGTGAGCTATATCGTGCCTTTGTTTATGTAAGCAAGCGTGATATCATGCCTGTTGGCGATAAGAGTGAGGTGGCCGTATTCGAAGTGCCGCCAGCAGAACAATCCAAGGCGTCCGATGTCGCCCCTGCAATTATTAAGGAAAAAGAAAAACCCGTTGTTGCCGATGAATCATCGAAGATTGAATTGACTCCCGAGGAGAAGCAGATGCAAACGGTTAAAAGTTTCTATGAGGTGGAGCCATTTATCAAGGGATTAAAGAGCAAGGGAAAGGTAAAGAATTTTGGTAAATACGCTACGATGCCCCAAAACGAGGACTGCCATCTTTTTATCTATGACAAACAAGGAAACATATCTGCCATACTTCGTAAGAGCGGAACTACCCAATATAATCTTAATACACTAAAAGAAGATAATGTAAAGAATTATAAAAATTGTGGAGCCATCTGGTTTCAAATTAACTAACCGAACGATGAAAAGAACAATGATTGCATTAATGGCTGTGCTGGCAGTCGGTCAGCTCGTAGCAGCCAATGTAAACTTCTCTATTTCCGACGGAATAGATGATGCTGCATTAAAGTCAAAAATGGAGGGTGAAGTGAGCCGTATTCTCTCTGAAATAAATGCGGCTCAGGAAGCAGGACGTGCATTGGACTTCAGTGCAATGGGTGATATTGGGACTCGTGTACAGCAATCGATGGCGATGTTATGGGAAAACTCTCCCTTCGTATGCACTGATGAGGAGATTATTGAGCATTGCCTTACGACAGGCACAGGCTACCAGGTTCGCAACATTCCACTGATGATGAAGCCCACCGGCGAGCGTGAGTTTAATGAAGATGAGTATCAAGAAGCCGTCATAGGTTTTGACAAGCAAGGCAATGTAGAGAGTTTTTATCTCTCCATATCGATGAACCTGTATATGAACATCATCAAGAGTAATCTTGAGCTTACCGACTTGCGGCGGCGTCAGTTGATACTCGACTATGTTGAACAGTTCCGTACAGCCTATAACCAGAAAGACATCAACTTCCTTAATCAGGTTTTTAGCGACGATGCTTTGATTATCACGGGTAAGGTCATTACTACCAAGCATGCGGAAGGCTTTACATCTCAAAAGATTCAGTATAACAAGCAGTCAAAGGAACAATACATAAAGAATCTGCGTGGCGTGTTCCAGCGTAATAGTTACATTAAGGTTGCTTTTGACGAGATTGAAGTAATGCGGCATCCCGTCAATCCCAATTTCTATGGCGTTACACTTCTTCAAGGGTGGACCAGTGGCAGCTATCACGATGACGGTTACCTATTCTTGCTTTGGGACTTTACAGATGAGAATGCCCCGCAGATTCACGTCCGTACTTGGCAGCCCGATAAAATCAATGGCAAGCCATTGCCGAAGGATGAAGTGTTTAGTTTAAGTGATTTTGATATTTAATAGAAATTTGATATGAATAAATATGTGAATGTGTTTGAAATTGTTAATACTATTTCAAATGAGAAATGTCCATACATAGAAGACTTTATAGAAGCATTGTCAAAAGTGAATTGGGAGTATTATTCATATACCACTCTTGATAAGGTTACAAAATATCCAGAGAGAGTTTTTGCTTATGAGCTATATCATCAACTTCGTAAGATAATGGAGAAAAATAGTCAAAAATATGATAATGTTTATCTAAATGGTGAGCAAACAAAAGGCAAGTTGATTGTTGAGGATTTAGAACTATGCACTCCAGATTTGGTTATGCATCGAAATATGATAGATTGTAAACAAGAGGATCAACTATGGTTGTGCGAGATAAAAATGAAAGGCAATAAAGAAGCAATGTCTGACTTAAATAAATTCCACAAGATGTCGTCGCTAAACTTCCAGTGTTACATATTCTTATATGCCGGTGTTAAATTCTCTGAGATGGTGGATCAAATTGGTAAAGTAAATCATTTTGAAGAATTTGCAAAATGTGAAGTCTTTAAGAAAGCAATTTGTATTTCAGCATACAACGATGAGGGTGTTAAGCAGATTCATTGTCATAGCTTGGAAGAAATATTGTTGAACAAACAAAAGGAAAAATAGTTTTATATGAGGGACGTACTGGCAACTATTATAGTGTTATGTGGCATTACATGTTTATATGCCCAAGACATTGAGGTGAAGAAGTTTGTGCCGTTGGCTAAAGACCAGACGGCGGTATTGAATCCACGAAAGGATATTAATGGAAATGAGTGTGCTCTGGTGAAGGTGGCATTGAAAGAGGCTGGGGCAGAGTTTGAAGGTAATGTAATGGGGGATGTACAGTACACAGGAAGCGAATATCTGGTATATCTGCCTAAGGGTACAAAGCGACTGGGCATCAAGCATCCTGATTATTTGCCTACAACTGTTGTTTTTGGCGATTATGGCACCAAAAAAGTCGAATCGTCAACAACATACGGTTTAAGCGTTAAGGCGAACAAAAAGAAAGCCAAAGTGGATAAGAGCAAGAAGGGTATGGCAGTGTTCAACATCAAGCCCTCGAATGCGATGCTCCTTATTGACGGACAAATAGCTGATGGCTCTGGTGGTGCCTATACATTGTCTTTACCTTATGGTACTCACTACTTTACGGTAAAACTGAATGACTTCAGCATCAACAACCAAGTAGTACAGATTGATAAGAATGCCAAGAACATCAATGTGGACTTGACGGAATACTTTGCAAAGGTATCTATTAATTGTCCAACAGAAGATGCAGAATTGTCGATTAATAGCGAACAGAAAGGTGTTGGTAAATGGGAAGGCATGATGATTCCAGGCAAATATACCATAGAAGCTTCAAAAGATGGCTGTCATTCTCAAAGTCGCCAGATTGAGTTGAAAGATAATGATGAGATAACGGTTGACTTTACAAATTTGAAAACCATCACAGGAAGTCTTCGTGTGGATTATGAGCCTGCGGGTGCAGATGTGTTACTGAATGGCAAGAAATTGGGTGTAACACCTCTTAGGTTAAAAGAATCTCCTGTCGGCGATTATCATTTGGAGATTTGGAAGGAATATTATGTGAAGCAGTTTGTTAATGTGAAGATAAGAGAAGACCAAGAGTGGGTAGAAAGTGGAAATCTGAAACTAACGCGGTTTGGTGAAATGATAGTAAATGCAGAGGAGGATGTGAATAAGCAAGACGGCAAATATGCTATTTTTTTAGCTGAATATTTTCGATATGGCGCAGCATGGGATGAAGGCATAACTCCTGTAATAACATGCGAAGAAGACTCCTTTAGTATTCCATACGACCCCGTTAAGGCTATATATTGGTATAAAAAGATGCAAAATGAAGGTGTTGGTAGAGTAAAAAATTGGGCAAAGGAATGGATAGGGCCATGTTTCTCTTTAACTAATGATAATGCGGAATTATCTTTCTGTTGGGCGAAAAAAGCGGTTGAAGATAATCCAGAATGGCTGATACTTAGTTGGTGGGATCCTAATCCCAATATACCATTAGCATGGCACTATTTTTATGGGATAGGTTGTCCAAAAGATGTGGAAAAAGCCAAACGTTTAATCAGGACAGCCTGCACTGAAGATGGAGAATATATCTATCCTGCATTAAAACAAATAATAGAAGATATGGGACTTGACGGTGAATTAAAATACAATCCTAATAGATACCCAACATCAGCTGAGATGGGATATGAATAATTATTTATTATTTTTAAGAATCAATGATATGCGTATATTGGTAATCTTTATTATGATGTTTGTTTGTCAATTGTCTTTTTCACAAGGTTTCAATGTAAGGGAATGCAAGCAAAATATCAATGATGGTTCTGCCTTCCAAGCTCCTTTGGGTGCAGATGGACACCCATGCGGACTAATAAAGGTTCGGACGGATAATGCAGAACTGAAATTCATGGGTAATATCGTCGGGGAAGTTGAAAACAAGACAAATGAATATTGGGTATATATGGCTCAAGGAAGTAGAATATTGAATGTTCTACATCCGAATTTTCTTCCAATTCAAGTGGATTTTGCTGAATATGGAGTTGATGGGATTTCTTCTAAAGCAACGTATATACTCACATTAAGTGAGCAGAAGTTCAAAAAGGAGAAGTGTGGGTTGGTTGCAACGGTTAAGCCAGAGACGGCATCGCTTTATCTTAATGATGTGTTTATTGAGAACATTAGTGGGAATGGTTTTTATCAACTCTATCTTCCAAAAGGTGATTATGTATGTCGTATTGAGCAGAAAGGGTATCGTCCCAATGTTCAGGCTATATCAGTAGGAAAATGTAGCCAGAACCTGAATGTGGAATTAGAATCGATTATGGCAGATTTAGAAGTAAAGTGTAAGACCAGTACTGCAGAAATCTATATTGATGGTGTGTTGAAAGGCAATGGTTCGTGGAAAGGAACTATATTAGCAGGTGAACATCAAATAGAAGCAAGGCTGGAAAATTTTGAATCAATCACCCAGTCTATTTCTGTTGCCGAAAAAGAAAGTAGGATGATTGTTATGCCAGAATTAAAACGCTCTAAGGGAAAGTTTTTTATTCAATCTGTTCCTTCTGATATGCCAGTAACGATTGATGGTTATTATGTAGGTAAAACTCCATGCACAGTTGAAGTGGAATCTGGTGTTCACCAAATATGTTGTAACAAGCAAGGGAAATTTGGGTGTAGTCCATTGAATACGACTGAAAATTTGCTACAGGGGGAGCTAAAGACGATAGAGTTAAAGTTAACAATTTCTGGGTATGGGTGTGAGGACGCTTACAACGGGAAAGTTATAGCAATTGAAGGTTTGGTCGATTATTATTTCAGAATGAACAATTATGAAGAGGCTTTGTATTGGGCAAAGAGACACCCTTTGGCCACTCAATTACCCCAGCTAATAAGTGAGGATTTTAATACTATGCTGTTGATTTTATATCCAGAGAAAGCAGAAGCAGCTTTGAAATCGATGGAAAAGGAAGATATGACACGTAAGCAATGGGGAGGTAATTGGGCAGCTATGGGGAAAGCATACAAATATCAACATAAATATAAAGATGCTATTCGATGCTACCTGATAGCATGTGAACGAGATAAACTATCTGAACGTATTAATTACATGTCTACGACATGGTGGTATGAAGAATCATTAGGAGATTGCTATAAGCAAGAAGGTAATTACCAAGAAGCTGCTAATTGCTATAAGATAATACTAAGTATGCGTTCTGATAATTCGGAGTATGATGGTATGAAAAGAGTTGAGGAAAAATTGAAAGAATTAAAATGATAGAATAGATATGAAAGAATGGTTGGCATTCACAAATGATGTTGAAACATATGATGTTATGAAAAGAAAAGAAATTAGATTGATAATTATTCGTGTATTAAAAGAAGCAATAGCATCTCTTTACATACATGATAAAAGGAATATTGATATGCAAGTAAACGAGATGAATCTTTGCTCACGGCTTGCTCATTATCTTGAGATCCGAATTCGTGAATATGGATGTTTATTTGACGGATATTATGCTGATACTGAATATAATCGTGGTTTTGGTCAAACAAAGAAATATATACAATATAGTGATGGAATGCTTCATTCTGTTAGATGCGATTTGTTGATTCACAGTAGAGGATTAAAAAATCCAGATAATCTGTTAGCTTTAGAGATGAAGAAAGAAAACGTGGACACAAATGTTGTAAATGACCATGATCGTTTGGAGAATATTGTAAAGCCACGTACCGATGATACACCTGAAGATGCTGTCTGTGATACATTATTAGGAGTATTCTTGGAGATTGGGAAAAGTGGTTATGTTCTTACTGAGTATTGGTATGATGAAGGTGATAGGTCTATAACTGAAAATGTGAAGTTAGAAGTTAACAAATGTAACCTTGAGTATTGAGGCTTTAATAAAACTCTATTTTACGATAAGAAAGATTTTAGGGCTGTTTACATTACATTTGAGTGACGGTTTATGAATAAAGAGTTGTTGTTTATTTTGGCATTATTAATGGTAAACACAGCTGTGTTCTCGCAGGACATACGTGACAGTTCCAATATGAACATTGGTAAGATTGAATCCAATGGCATAGTGCGGGACCAAATGAATATGCTTCTTACTTCGTCGATGCGTCACCCTGTTGTTGTGTGCAAGTTGGCCAATTCTGGAAATTCGGAGGTGCTTGTCAGTAAAATAAATCGCCTTTCATTTTCTATATCATAGAATTGTTATACCTTTGTCAAGGATTTCACATACTCCACCCAAGCTGTAGCCAAGGTATACCCAAGGTGTAGCCAAGGTGTAGCCAAGGTGTAGCCAAGCTTAAAAGGCTGTCATTACCTTGGGAAGACACTGAGTACTGCTTGGGTAGGGTATGGGTAGAGCGAAGGAAAAAGCCTGTTGGAAATAATTAAATGATATTTAAACCGCCATAGTTAGGAAATGAAGAAAGAGTATTTGTTAATCGTGACCTTGCTGATGATATGTACTGCTGTGTTCTCGCAGGACATACGTGACAGTTCCAATATGAGCATTGGTAAAATTGAATCCGACGGCATTGTGCGGGACCAAATGAATATGATGGTTGGGAAAATACGACCTGATGGCACTGTAGGGAACCGGCACAATATGATGGTAGGGAAGATTGAGAAAGACGGAACCATCAGAGACCGTATGGGTATAATGTTGGGAAAAGTCAGAAGTAATGGGGATGTTAATGATGTGAATAATATGTTGATAGGGCGGGTTAAACCCGACGGAACGATAGTCAATCGTCATAACATGACTATTGGTTATGCCAAAGATATACCTGTGGCGTATGCGGCAGTCTTTTTCTTCTTTAACCTTTTTGAGCTGAATGTTAAATGATTTAGTGTCCTCAGTTTGTAACCCTTATCATTCCTCGTTCAGTGCGTCTGATTGGTGACTTCGTATTCGGTGGTGGGGGTGGCAAGATCATCATAAGGGATGACTAATCCTGGAAGCAGGCCAAAAGGAGGCAGTAGGCAGGCGGATAGTGTGAAAATGTTGCCAGAAAGCTGGTAGTGTTACAACCTTTCTGGCAACATTTTGGCTGAATAATGCTAAAAAGGAGGCTTTAAGGTGGTAAGCTACCACCTTTTAGGGCACTTTTTTGAATAAATAGAGAAAAGAATGAGAAGAAATGCCGTTAGTTCAAGAAAAAATCGTAAATTTGCGCCTGAGTGGCACAAAAAGTGTTAAATGCATTCAAAACCGTGCCCTTAGTGAAACAAAATTGTTGCAATTAACTTAAGAAAGTATGAAAGTAGTAGATACGTCAAATTTGGAATCAGCCTACCAGAAATGGGTAGATATTCAGCCCCTCGATGAAACAGACAGGCACAGGCTCAGTCAGCGGTTTACCATTGACTTCAATTTTAACAGCAACCATATTGAAGGAAATACGCTGACATACGGTCAGACGGAGATTCTGCTGCTCTTTGGCAAGGTGATGGGCGTGGCTGACCTTAAAGATTTCAACGATATGAAAGCCAGCAATGTAGGGCTGAAGATGATGGAGGTGGAGGCACTCGTTCAGGACAAACCATTAACCCAGACTTTCATTCGTCAGCTTCATCATACATTGTTAAGAGAGGACTATGAAGTCTACCGCAAGCTGCCTGGAGGAGAATACACCTCATATACTGTGCATGCTGGTGTTTACAAGACCAGGCCAAATAGCGTTATCTCCCGTACAGGAGAGCGTTTTGAGTATGCATCGCCTGAAGAGACGCCAGCACTGATGACAGACCTTGTGGATTGGTATAATGAAGAAGAAAGAAAGGGAACGATGCACCCTGTGGAACTGGCAGCCCTTTTCCATTACCGCTATATACGCATACACCCGTTTGAAGATGGAAATGGACGTATTGCCCGCCTACTCGTGAACTACATTCTCGCAAGGCATCATTATCCCATGATTGTAGTGCGTAGTCGCAAGAAAACAGAATATCTGAACGCTTTGAGCGCAGCCGACAAGGAAGTGGGACCTTTGCCAAACAAAGGCGCAAAAGCAACACTCATCCAGATTAGGCATTTCCTCTCATATTTCACAGACCTTGTAACTCAGGAAATAATAAGTAATGTGCAATTTGTCACCGAAAAAGACAAGCGGAACTGGTGGTATGATGGTGAGATGATAAGGTTGAAGAGCGATAATGTGAGTCAACTGCTCTATGCCGTGATGCTTAATCCGTCAATCACGATTCCCCAACTCAGTGCTATGTGTGGTCTGTCTGAAAGAATGGTGAAAAATTACCTAAAGCAATTCTTGGATAAGAATTATCTTCAGCGGGGAGAAGAAGGTAAGTTTCATGTGTTTATTGTTCCTTCTGTTGTGTAATATTATTCTGAAGAACTCTATGTTTTATGCCAAGAAGGAATTAAGCATAGAAGCCTGAATTCGCATTGAATGAAGCCTTCATTCACCTCGAATTAAGGCTTATTACGGGTCGAATTAAGGCTGAATACATTTGTGTTATTTGAAACCCGCCGCCTGGCTCCCCTCATACAATAGCCCCCTATAAGGGGGCATGTATAGAGGGGGGTATGCCAGCTGGCGAGCTGCATATACTGAACCTGCAGTTAGGAATATTGCATTTGTAATAGCGCGACACGCGTTTGCTAACTATGTTAAATTTACATTAATTTACCATAAAAACGGGGCGTTTTTTTGGATATATCGCGAAAATGGGCTATCTTTGTGCCAAAAATAGGGTAAGGACCATAATTTAGAAAATATATACTATACAGATAAAAATGGACGATCAAGAAAGAATTATCAAAGTTGACATCGAACATGAAATGCGAAAGAGCTACATTGACTATTCAATGAGTGTCATTGTAGCTCGTGCATTGCCTGATGTGAGAGACGGTTTCAAGCCCGTTCACCGCCGTATTCTCTACGGTATGAGGGAACTGGGCAATTTACACAGCAAGCCATACAAGAAATGCGCACGTATCGTGGGTGAGGTGCTTGGTAAGTATCATCCCCACGGTGACAGCTCGGTATATGGCGCCCTGGTTCGTATGGCTCAGGAGTGGAGCATGCGATACACACTGGTTGACGGACAGGGCAACTTCGGATCGGTGGATGGCGACAGCCCAGCCGCCATGCGTTATACCGAGGCCAGGCTCTCGCTGATGGGCGAGGCCATGATGGACGACCTGGAGAAGGAAACGGTGGATATGACCACAAACTTCGACGACACACTGATGGAGCCTACGGTTATGCCCACACGGATTCCCAACCTGTTGGTGAATGGTGCTACTGGCATCGCAGTGGGTATGGCTACGAATATTCCCACCCATAACCTGGGCGAGGTGATTGACGCTTGTGTGGCCTATGTGGATAATCCTGACTTGACGGTTGACGACCTGATGGTGTATGTGAAGGGGCCCGACTTCCCGACGGGTGCCTATATCATGGGCCTGCAGGGCATCAGGGATGCATACGAAACGGGGCGTGGCCGCGTCATCATGCGTGCGAAGGCTGACATTGAATCGGACGAGCAGCATGACAAGATTGTCATCACCGAGATTCCATACGGCGTAAACAAGCAGCAGCTGATTGAGTACATCGCCCAGCTGGTGAATGAGAAGAAGATTGACGGCATAAGCAATGCCAATGACGAGAGCGACCGCGATGGTATGCGTATCGTTATTGATATCAAGCGCGATGCCAATGCACGTGTGGTGCTGAACAAACTGTTCAAGATGACACCGCTGCAGACCAGTTTTAGCGTGAACAGCATCGCCCTGGTGAAGGGACGTCCCAAGCTGCTTACCCTGAAGGACTGCATAAGCAATTTCGTGGAGCACCGTCATGAGGTGGTCATCCGCCGTACGAAATATGACCTTCGCAAGGCTGAGGAGAGAGCTCACATACTGAACGGACTCATCATTGCCAGCGACAACATCGACGAGGTGGTACATATCATCAGAGGCAGCAAGACGCCTGTGGAAGCCCAGCGTAACCTGGAGGCCCGCTTCGAGCTGGATGAGTTGCAGAGTAAGGCCATCGTGGACATGCGACTGTCGCAGCTGACAGGACTGCGCCAGGAAGACCTGCATAACGAGTACAACGACTTGCTGGAGAAAATAAAGTACTTCAATCAGATTCTGACCGACGACGAGCTGTGCAAGAAGGTTATCAAGGATGAACTGATTGAGATAAAGGAACAGTACGGCGACGACCGTCGCACGGAGATTATGCCCAGCGCAGAGGAATTCAATGCCGAGGACTTCTATGCCGACGACGAGGTGGTGGTGACCATCAGTAATCTGGGCTACATCAAGCGTACGCCACTGGCTGAATTCAAGGCTCAGGGACGTGGCGGAATTGGTGTTAAGGCAAGCGCTACCCGCGATAATGACTTTATAGACAAGATCTACTCGGCCACCATGCACAATACGATGCTGTTCTTCACAAATCGCGGACGATGCTACTGGCTGAAGGTCTATGACATACCCGAGGGTAACAAGACCAACAAGGGACGTGCCATACAGAACCTGCTGCAGATTGAACCCGGAGACAGCGTGAGTGCATGCCTGTGCATACGCAAGCTGCAAGATGCTGAATTCTGCAACCGCCACTATGTGGTATTCTGCACAAGGCAGGGTATCATCAAGAAGACCCGCCTGACGGAGTATAGCAGGCCAAGGACTAATGGCGTAATAGCCATCAATATCCGCGAGGACGACAGCGTTATATCTGTGGCTCTGACGAACGGCGAGAATGAGATCATTGTGGCTAATGCCGGTGGACGTGCCGTTCGATTCAACGAGACGGATGTCCGCCCGATGGGCAGAAACAGTACGGGCGTCACAAGTATCATCCTGGATGACGACCCGCGCGATGGCGTTGTGGGCATGTGCGTAATCAATGATGTTGAGAAGGAATCCATCATGGTTCTTTCCGAGAAGGGCTTTGGTAAGCGTACGGATGTAGAGGAGTACCGCAAGACTAAGCGCCATGCAAAAGGTGTGAAGACCCTGAACATCACTGAAAAGACAGGCTACCTGATTGCCATGGAAGTGGTAAAGGAAGAGGATGACCTGATGATTATCAATAAGAGCGGTACGACGATTCGCCTGCATGCCGATATGATCAAGCTCACAAAGAGCCGCGTGGCACAGGGCACCAAGGTGATTGAACTGAAGAAGCGTAACGACGTTATCAGTCATCTTAGTGTGGTACCACGTGATGATGAAGAGGCTGAAGGTGAAACAGATGCAATCGAGACAAATAATGAAACAGAAGAATAAATTTTAACCATCAATTTTAATCCTTAAAGTTATGAAAAGAATTATTTTATCATTGATCCTGATATTGGGCGTAGGCGGAGCTTATGCTCAGGTGGATAAAGCAGCTGCAAAGGCAGCAGCAGCAGCGCTGAAGGCTGCCAAGAAGGAGGCTAATTCACAGATGTCAACGGCACAGAAGATGTTTGACACTATGAATACGGCATTGCAGCAAGACCCCAAGTCGATGGTCGAAGACCAAATCCTGGAGGAGTGCATGAAAGGCTCTGAACTGATTGGCAAGGCCATTAAGAGCGGGCACATCGACGAGAAGAAGCTGGGCGATGCTTACAAGCTGGAGAATGAGTTCACACTGCGTATCAACAACATCCTCCTCAGCAGGGCCAGTTCCAATGAGCCTTTTGACACGGTCCTCTTCTACAACAACCTGCGTGCTATGACCGACGGCTTGCACAACGAGCTGCAGCACACAAAGGTACAGAAGGGTGAGTATGGTAACGAGAAGTATCTGGAAAGCCGTAAGACCAACCTGGCCAACAGCGGTGACTACTTCATCTATGCCGCCCAGTTCGAGAATGACTGCCATCGCGTGAAGAATGCTCTGGAGGCCTACGATTTTGCAATGAACTACACGACGACCTATCCCGAGATTGCTTCTATCTGTAAGCTGAGAATCCCCGCTGAGCAGATTGCATACTATGCCTTCCATGCTGCACACGAGGCTGGCATGTATGACGAGATGGACAAATACTATGACAAGGCTGTGACGTTTGCCGACGGCGCCCAGGGTACCAAGCAGGTTAAGATTCAGTCGTTCCTGGAGAGGGGCGATACAGCGAAATGGGCTGAGAGCGCCAAGGAAATCTGCCTGTCTGCTCCCAAGGAGAATGAAGACCTGATTCAGATTCTGCTGGCTTACTACCAGAAGGCGGGCATAGATAAGATGGAATCCTTTGCTGACGAAGTAATCGCCAAGGATAAAGACATCCTGATTGCCAACTATGGCAAGGCATTCGTGAAGTTCGCAGCCAAGAATTATGAAGAGGCACTGACTTACTACAAGCGCTGCACAGAGATCAAAGCCGATTATTATGATGCATGGTATCAGGCAGGTCTGTGTAAATATAGTGAGGCTATGGAGCTGAACTCCACTATCAGCAACATTAAGAACCAGAAGCTGGCAAAAGAGACCCTTGAAAAGACGAAGGCTCTCTTCGGTGAAGCCATTCCTTACCTGGAGAAGGCTCGCGAATGTGCTCCCGACGAGCCCCATAAATGGGCCTTCGAGCTGAAACAGTGCTACACGGTGACGGGGCAGTCGGCCAAGGCTGCCGAGATGGATGCTTTGCTGTAAAGAAGTATAGCTATATATAATATAATAATGTGTAGGGGCAAGAATACTCTTGCCCCTATATAAACAAAATAAAGCGAACCTATAATATTACAAGTATTATCATGTACGGAAAGAGAACAGTATTATTGCTTCTGACGCTTCTTTTCACTTTCTCTGTAATAGGGAAGAAAAAAGAAGAGCAGCCGCAGGTTGTTAAGATGAGCACCTTGTTCAAACAAGCCAATCTGGCCATCAAGAACAATGCAAACCAGCCAGCGGCAGAGAAAGCATTACTGGATGCTCTTAATAGGACCGATATCACCAATAAAGACCGTGCACGCATATACTTTTATGCAGCCCGTCTGCAGGAAAACTTGAATGGTTTGGTCAACCGCCAGGCTTACCTTAAGAAGGCACCGTATGACACGGCCCAGTTCTTTAATCCCTTGTTAGTGATGTATCGGCATCTTGAGCATTGCGACAGCATAGATGCACTTCCTAATGAGAAGGGAAAAGTACGCACCTCCTTCACGGGTTCAACCCGTGGCTTGCGTCAGAAGCACAGAAGTAATATCTTGAATGGCGGCAAGTTCTTCCTGAGTAAGGCAAATTATGACCAGGCCTATAACTTCTTTGATTACTACTACCGCTATTCGAGCAACCAAAATGACACAATTCTGCCTCAGGTTGCTACATGGGCTGCATTGTGTGGATACTTGGTGAATAACCCTAACCGCACACTTAGGTATATTGACGAAGCTTTACTTAATGCAGACTCTGCATCGAAACCTATCCTGCAAGAGTATAAGGCTCGCTCATACCTGCAGCTGAACAAGGAGCCCTCATGGGTAGCTACCCTGGATGAGGGATTGAGAATGTATCCAAGATACAATTTCTTCTTTGTCAATAAAGAAGACTACCTGTATCAGCATAGGATGTTCAAGGAGGGCCAATCACTGGCTGATTCGCTCATTCAGGTTGCCGGGGACAGTGCTTTGTACTGGTTTGCAAAATCAAGGATGACCCTGGCCGAGAATAATTATGAGAAGTGCATTGAGTTCTCGGACAGCACAATAGCCCGTGACCCAAACTATGTGGATGCCTATTATAATAAGGGCATCTCATACTTGAACCTTGCTGTAATAGCTGAGGAAACGGCTTGTAATGACCTGACCGACCCTAAGTGTCTTGAAGACCGCAAAACAATACAGGGCTTTTACCAAAAGGCAAAGCCCTGTATGGAAATGGTAAGAAAACTGCAGCCTAAAGAGATGGACCGCTGGGGGTCTGCACTCTATCGCATTTACCTGCACCTTAATATGGGTGCCGAGTTTGATGAGATAGAGAAGCTCTTAAAGCCAGCTCAATAAGCGAATAGGGGATAGTCGGCCATAATAGCATTTACCTCCTGCCTTACCTGTGTGATGACGCTCTCGTCCTCGGGAGCATTGAGCACGCGTTCAATGAATTCGGCAATCTTGACCATGAGGTCTTCTTTTGCTCCACGTGTGGTAATGGCAGGTGTTCCCAGTCTGATTCCACTTGTCTGGAACGCACTTCTGGAATCGAATGGTACCATGTTCTTGTTCACGGTGATGTCTGCTGCCACCAGTGCTTTTTCTGCTACCTTGCCGGTCAGATCGGGATACTTGCTGCGCAAGTCAACAAGCATAGAATGGTTATCGGTGCCTCCGCTGACAATATGGAATCCGCGTTTCATCAGCTCGTCTGCAAGAACCTTGGCATTCAGCTTAACCTGCTTTGCCCATTCTTTGAAGGCTGGCTGAAGGGCCTCGCCAAATGCAACGGCTTTAGCTGCAATCACATGCTCCAAGGGACCACCCTGAATACCGGGGAACACAGCGCTGTTCAATAACTCGGACATCATGCGCACCACACCCTTGTTGTTCTTCTTGCCCCAGGGATTCTCAAAGTCTTTACCCATCAGGATTATTCCACCGCGAGGCCCTCTCAGCGTCTTGTGTGTAGTACTTGTTACGATATGGGCATATTTAACAGGATTCTCAAGAAGGCCGGCCGCAATGAGGCCTGCGGGGTGAGCCATGTCAATCATCAGCAATGCGCCAACCTTATCAGCTATCTGACGCATTCTGGCGTAGTCCCATTCGCGGCTATAGGCTGAGCCGCCACCTACGATTAACTTTGGCTTGTGGGCTAAAGCCAGTTCCTCCATCTCGTCATAGTCAACACGGCCGGTTTCCTTGTTCACATTATAGCCAACGGGCCTGTATATAATGCCACTTGTATTCACCAGAGAGCCATGGGACAAGTGACCTCCGTGGTCAAGATTGAGACCCATAAATGTATCACCAGGATTCAGCACAGCCAAAAAGACTGCGGCATTGGCCTGGGCACCGGAATGAGGCTGCACATTGGCATATTCCGCGCCAAAGAGTTCTTTCACTCTGTCAATAGCAAGCTGTTCCACTTCGTCCACGACCTGACATCCGCCATAGTACCTCTTCCCAGGATACCCTTCGGCATACTTGTTGGTCAAGCATGAACCCATTGCCTGCATCACCTGATCGCTGACAAAATTCTCAGACGCTATGAGCTCGATGCCCTTTAGCTGACGCTGATGTTCCTTCTCAATCAGTTCGAAAATCACATTGTCCTTTTTCATCTTTTTACTCAAATATATGGTTTAAAACTATAACAATTTCACCTGGTCGAGTGTGACTTCACGGTTACAATAATGGCACTGAATTATACCATGTTCCTTGTCCAACACCTTGAATCGGGTTCTCATTGGCTCATTATTGGTTATGCACTTGGGATTTGCGCATTTCACTATGTCGTTCAGTTCTGAAGGCATCTTGACTTCCTTCTTCTCAACGACATCATAATCACGAATAATGCAAAGCGTAACATTGGGCGTGATAACGCTGAGCTGGTTGAGCTCTTCGTCGGAAAAGAATTTGTCGGCAACCTTTATAATGCTTTTCTTTCCCATCTTCTTGCTTTTGAGGTTATAACCAATTGTGACCGATGTCTTCATCGTGTCAAGATGGAGCAGATTCACAACCTGGAATAACTTGTTTGAGGGTATGTGGTCAATTACCGTGCCGTTCTGTAGTGCAGCAACTGGCATTTCCTGTCGTTTCATCTTACAATTTATTTTATATTATTATCGTTTCTTATGTCATTCAGTGTTATGCCCAGCGCATCGCAAATAAGAGCCTCGCGCGCAAAGAGTCCATTGCGAGCCTGCTGGAAGTAGTATGCATAGGGGGTGTCGTCGATGGAGTATTCTATCTCATTGACTCTGGGCAGCGGGTGAAGGATCTTCATATTGGCCCTTGCACGGAAGAGCATGTGCTCCTTCAGCAGATAACGGTCCTTTACTCTTTCATATTCCATCAGGTCGGTAAACCGCTCGCGCTGTACCCTGGTCATATACAAGATATCGGCATCTGCTATTGTATGTGAGTCGAAATCCTGGTGCTCAACATACTTGATGCCATGCTTCTCGCAATACATCTTATAATATTGTGGCATGGCCAGTTCATCTGGCGCAATAAAATGAAATGTCGGGTTGAAGTGGCGCATGGCAGTCAGGAGGCTATGCACCGTCCTGCCATATTTCAGGTCACCTACCAGGTAGATATTCAACCCTTCGAGTGTTCCCTGAGTCTGATATATCGTATAAAGGTCGAGCATAGTCTGGCTTGGATGCTGGTTGGCACCATCCCCGGCATTTAAAATAGGTATTGGCGAGACTTCGCTTGCATACTGTGCTGCACCCTCAAGATAATGTCGCATAACAATGATGTCGGCATAGTTTGAAACCATCATAATGGTATCCTTTAAAGTCTCGCCTTTCGTGCCGCTCGTTACTTTGGGGTCGGCAAAACCGATAACTTTTGCACCTAACCGGTTGGCAGCTGTTTCGAAACTGAGTCGCGTTCGGGTGCTTGGTTCAAAGAACAGAGTGGCTACTACTTTCCCATCCAGAATTTTGCGATTTGGATTGAGTTCAAACTCATGAGCCATCTCTATCAGGTATAGAAGTTTTTCTTTTGTGTAATTGGCAATTGTGACCAAACTTCGATTCTCCATATTCTCGTAAAAACAATTATATTAAATTTCAGGCTCCAAAGTTATAAATAAATCTTGAATACTGCAATAATATTTAAATATAGTGCAACTTTTTTTGTTTTGCAACAAAAAAATCAAGATAAATTTGTAACTTTGCCCTCTAAAACTATATCGTTTAATATGCGTAAGACTTTATTTATAACTATTTGGTTGTTTTTTATATTAACTTTGGGTGGCCTGGGTTATGTGTTTTATGAAATCTTCAATGGTAAAATTGGCTATATGCCCGAGCTGCAGAGGCTGCAAAACCCAGTAAACAAGTTTGCATCCCAAATATTCTCGTCCGACGGCAAGCTGCTGGGTACATGGAGTTACAGCCGTGCTAACCGTATCTTCGTGAATTACGACGACCTGCCTCCACATCTGGTGCAGGCTCTTGAAGCTACCGAGGACGTAAGATTCCGTTCACATAGCGGCATTGACTACAAAGCGCTGTTTCGGGCAATAATAAAGAGGGGAGTACTCAACCAGAAAAGTGCAGGCGGTGGAAGTACAATTACCCAGCAGCTTGCAAAACAGCTCTATTCTGATAAAGCATCCAGCACCAAGGAACGCCTCTTCCAGAAACCGATAGAGTGGGTCATAGCCTTGCGACTGGAGCGTTTTTATACGAAGGATGAAATCATAACGATGTATCTTAACAATTTTGATTTCCTGCATAATGCAGTGGGTATTAAGACTGCGGCAAGAACATATTTCGGAAAGGAACCGCGTAATCTGGATATATGCGAGAGTGCAACGCTGGTAGGAATGTGCAAGAACCCCAGTTTCTATAATCCCCGGCGTTATCCCGAGCGATGCCTTGAGAGGCGCAATATCGTACTGAGCCAAATGCAGAAGGCCGGATACCTGCAACCCTCTGAAGCCCAGCAATACATGCTAAATCCATTGAGCCTCAAATTTCATCAGGTTGACCACAAGGAAGGGCTGGGAACATATCTGCGAGACTATCTGAGGCTGGCATTGATGGCACACAAACCGGTGCGCTCGGAATACGCCAGCTGGCAGAAGCAAAAATTCTATGATGACTCACTGGCTTGGGAGACCGACCCGCTTTATGGCTGGTGCAATAAGAACCTTAACAGGGAAGGGAAGGCCTATAACATTTATACTGACGGCTTAAAAATCTTCACTACGATTGACAGCCGCATGCAAGCCTATGCAGAAGAGGCTGTCGATACGCATGTGGTACATGTCTTGCAGCCTGCTTTCGAAAAGGAATTGAAGAACAACCGCAATGCGCCCTATGCTGCCGGCATTTCGGCAGATCAGGCCAAAAAAGACCTGCAGCGAGCCCAGCGGCAGTCTGAGAGATATATTCAAATGAAAGCCGGCGGCTATTCGGAAGCCGAGATTGAGGATAGTTTCCGAACTCCAATTGAAATGACTGTTTATTCACCAGACGGAGACATCGACACTATAATGTCACCGCTTGACAGCATTAAATATTACAAGTCATTCCTGCGTACCGGATTTATGTGTATGGATACCGAGACAGGCTATGTAAAGGCTTATGTAGGTGGCACGAACTACAGTTATTTCCAGTATGATATGTGTACCAAGGGACGCCGTCAGGTGGGGTCCACAATGAAGCCTTATCTGTATTCACTGGCTATGGAAAACGGTTGGAGCCCGTGTGATGTGGCTCCCAACGTGCAGCAGACATACATAACCGATGCCGGCCAGGCATGGACACCACGCAATGGCAGCAGGAGCCGATATGGCGAAATGGTGACCCTGAAGTGGGGACTGGCTCAAAGTAACAACTGGATCTCAGCCTGGCTGATGAACCAGCTATCCCCGGCCGCTCTCGTTCGCTTGCTGCATGAATTCGGCATCCAGAACCAAGACATACAGCCATCACCGTCCTTGTGTTTAGGGCCTTGCGATATATCTGTAGCTGAAATGGTTGCAGCCTATACGACCTTCCCTAATAAGGGGGTGCGCCGCTATCCGACCTTTGTAACACGTATTGAGGATGGCGACGGCAATGTCCTGGCAGAGTTTACACCACGCGTGAGAGAAGTAATTTCTGAAGAGTCTGCCTATAAGATGATTGTCCTTATGAGAGGCGTTGTCGATGGCGGCACTGGTAGCAGGATGAGAAACCGATATGGCATCCGTGCCCCAATGGGTGGAAAGACAGGAACCACAAATGACAATTCCGACGGCTGGTTTGTGGGATATACGCCCAGCCTCAGTTTCGGAGCATGGGTAGGCGGTGATGAACGTGACATTCATTTCAACAGCATGGCTTTAGGTCAGGGTGCTAACTCTGCCTTGCCAATCGTAGCCCATTTCTTGAAACGTGTATATGCCGACAGCCGTCTGGGGTACAGCCCTGATGAGACGTTTGACATACCAGCCGGTTTTGACCCCTGCAGTTCTGATGTGAGCGAGGATGCAGAAGATGTCAGCGAAACCATTGGCCTGGACAGTATGGCTAATTAGAAGCATTAACTTGAAGTAACGATTCTTTCTGAACATTAGAGTATGATGAAGTTTATATGTCTTATTCCAGCCCGATATGCCAGTACACGATTCCCCGGAAAACCATTGGCCACATTGGGCGGAAAATTTGTAATACAGCATGTGTATGAGCGTGCAGCGACTTGCTTTGACCATGTCTATGTCTGCACAGATGATGAGCGCATCTATCAGGCAGTAAATG
The DNA here is from genome assembly GCA_946407895.1 of uncultured Prevotellaceae bacterium. GTDB lineage: Bacteria > Bacteroidota > Bacteroidia > Bacteroidales > Bacteroidaceae > Physcousia. The sequence goes on along the minus strand of CAMJQA010000014.1, from coordinate 32,885 downwards.
ATTTCGGTGGGAAAGCCCTAATGACGAGCCCTGCACATCGCAGTGGCACCGAACGCTGCAATGAAGCCTTTGACCGCTTAGGAATTGACGCTGATGTCATTGTGAACATCCAGGGCGATGAACCGTTCATACACCCGAGTCAGCTTGAAGCCCTAAAGGGTTGCTTTACAGACTCATCTATACAGATAGCCACTCTTGTCAAGCCCTATGCTGAAACCGATGGGTTACAGGCTCTACAGAATCCGAATACCCCGAAAGTTGTATTGGACGGACAGATGAATGCACTATATTTCAGTCGCAGTGTTGTGCCGTATCTAAGAGGGGTTGATCCATCGCTGTGGCTCTCGTCACATCAATATTATAAGCACATTGGCATTTACGGATACCGGGCTGACGTCTTGGGCGAAATAACTAAGCTTCCCCCAGGTAAATTAGAAGTCGCTGAATCACTTGAACAGTTGAGGTGGCTTGAAAACGGTTACACTATCCGTGTGGCTGAAACAACCATAGAAACGATAGGCATTGACACGCCCAATGACCTAAAAAGAGCCGAGTTATATTTAAAAACGCTGAAAGTTTAGGCATTTATTTGTCTAATTCTCAGAAAATTCGTATCTTTGCCGCAAAATTTGAGAAAGAATTATGAGATTCTATATACGATTGTTCTTCTTAACTTTGTTTTGTCAGGCCCTTTCAGCCCAGCAAATAAAGATTGGTAATTACCGTTTTCCTGATGGAGGTGAATACCAAGGAGAGCTATTTAAAGGGAAGCCTTATGGAACCGGAACGACAACATACCCGAATGGTGACGTACATACTGGACAATACGTGAAAGGCAAACGGCAAGGCCATGGTACCTATCTGTTTGCCGATGGTGAAAAATATGAGGGTGAATGGTATGCCGACCAGCAACATGGCCAGGGTACATACTACTTCTCCAATAATAACAAATATGAAGGGCTGTGGTTTCGTGACTTCCAGCAAGGCGAGGGTACAATGTACTATTACAATGGAGATGTCTATGTCGGTCATTGGGAACAAGACAAGCGCTCCGGACAGGGAAAATATACTCATGCCAATGGCGCATACTATGAGGGAGGATGGAAAAATGACATGAAAGACGGCACCGGACAGTATGACTGGAAGGACGGAAACAAATATGAAGGGCAGTGGAAGGAAAACAAGATGAACGGAAAGGGAACGTTCTATTACGCCAGCGGTGATGTCTACGTTGGGGAATGGCAAAATGACATGCAGCATGGCAAGGGGATATACACCTTCCATGACAATAATAAATATGAAGGTCAGTATGTGAATGGCAAACGTACTGGCGAAGGCATCTACACCTTCTCAAACGGCGATAAGTATGTAGGCTCTTTCCTGAATGGCGAACAAGAAGGTAACGGTACGTTTACCTGGCACACCGGAGCTGTCTATACAGGGCAGTGGCATGCCAATAAGCAACATGGCAAGGGACGCTATGTATGGGCCAACAAAGATGTATATGAAGGAGAATGGCGTAACGGAATGATGGAAGGCGAAGGCATCCTCAGACAAGCTGACGGCGTAAAGTTCAAAGGCTCGTTTAAGGCAGGCATGAAAGAAGGCTATGGCATTTTGGAGGATGCTGAGGGCATCAGATATGAAGGTAACTTTCATCAAGATGAGAAGAACGGCGAATTTGTAGAGAAAGATAAAAACGGCAATATCATTCGCAAGGTAACATATGTAAATGATGTTCCAAAGAAGGAATAAGTGTATCATGTGTTTGATTTTGCATCTCATGTACGAATAAGAAGTATAAAATCAAAAAATTAAATATATGGCCACAATTTCATCGACCGAAAAAAGGTCTAGTTCCAAAAAGGTAGAGTCGAAGAAGACCACTGGAAGAAAGGCTGCTTCAAAGAAATCAACTTCGAAAAAGGCTACGACAAAGAAACGTGTTAAGAAAGGCCCAGCTCCACTCCCCATGCTGAAGCTGATTAAGAACGATCCGTTATTGGCTGAGTTTGCACCAGCAATTGAAGGCCGGCATGCAAATTACTTAAGGAAACTGTCGGAATTGACAAATTCCGGAAAAACCACATTAAATGATTTTGCCTCGGGCTATCTCTACTTCGGATTGCATAAGACAGAAAATGGATGGGTTATTCGCGAATGGGCACCTAATGCTAAGTCTATATATCTGGTCGGAGATTTCAATGGATGGAAGAAGACCTCAAAATACATGTTCAAGCATTTGCGTGGCTCTGAAAACTGGGAGTTAAAGTTTAACCACAAGAACTTTGTGCATGGATCTCATTATAAGCTGATTATACAATGGGAAGGTGGCGAAGGCGAGCGCATCCCAGCCTGGTGTACAAGGGTTGTACAGGACCCTGAGACAAAACTGTTCAGCGCTCAAGTATGGAATCCCGAAAAGCCTTACGTATGGACTAACCAACGCTTCAAACCAGAGCTGAATCCCCTGCTAATCTATGAGTGCCATATCGGAATGGCTCAGGATTGTGAAGGAGTAGGGACTTATCGTGAATTTCAACAGAATGTGCTGCCGCGCATAGCAAAACTTGGCTATAACTGCATCCAGATCATGGCCATCCAGGAGCATCCCTATTATGGCAGCTTCGGTTATCACGTCAGCAGTTTCTTTGCAGCCAGTAGCCGCTTTGGTACGCCCGAGGAATTGAAGGAACTTATTGACACCGCGCATGGCATGGGACTGACTGTCATCATGGATATCGTTCATAGCCATGCTGTCAAAAATGAGAACGAGGGCCTGGGTAATTTTGCAGGCGACCCCTATCAGTATTTCCAGCAGGGCGAAAGGCGCGAACATCCAGCCTGGGACAGCCTGTGCTTTGACTATGGCAAGAATCAGGTACTCCACTTCTTGCTGTCTAATTGCAAGTACTGGCTTGAGGAGTATCATTTCGATGGATTCCGTTTTGATGGCGTTACCTCTATGCTATACTATAGTCATGGGCTTGGTGAATCATTCAATGGCTATGCTGATTACTACAATGGCCATGAAGATGATGATGCCATTTGCTATCTTACCTTGGCAAACGACCTGATTCACCAGGTTAAGAAGACAGCAATCACGATTGCTGAAGAGGTCAGCGGTATGCCAGGACTTGCCACGCCTATAAAGGAAGGCGGATACGGATTCGATTACCGCATGGCAATGAATATTCCCGATTACTGGGTGAGAACCATTAAGGAGCTTCGCGACGAGGATTGGAAGCCCAGCTCTATGTTCTGGGAGTCGACGAACCGTCGTGCAGACGAAAAGACCATCTCTTATGCCGAAAGTCATGACCAGGCCCTTGTAGGCGACAAGACAATAATATTCAGGCTCATTGATTCTGATATGTATTGGCACTTCAAGAAAGGTGATGAAACAAGTAATGTTGAACGTGGAATTGCCCTGCATAAGATGATAAGGCTCCTTACTGTTTCAACCATGAATGGCGGTTACCTGAACTTCATGGGCAATGAATTCGGCCATCCCGAATGGATTGACTTTCCAAGAGAAGGAAACGGTTGGAGCTACAAGTATGCCCGTCGTCAGTGGAACCTTGTTGACAACAAGGATCTGTGCTATCATTTCCTGAACGACTTCGATATGGCAATGCTGAAGGTGATTAAGCGCTATAAGCAGCTGAACAAGCAGTCTATCATTGAAATCTGGCATAATGATGGCGACCAGGTGCTGGCCTATCAGCGGGGCGATTTGCTCTTCTGTTTCAATTTTAGCCCCACAAAATCATATGTCGGTTACGGCTTCATGGTCAGACAGGGCTCATACGAATATTTACTCAACACGGATGACGTGTCCTTTGGTGGCAATGGTTTTAACGATGACAAGATAATTCATTTCACTGTTTACGATAATGTACTGGCGCGTGACAATAAAGGATGGCTGAAGCTATATCTGCCAGCACGTACTGCCTGTGTACTGCATCGCGTTAGAGATTAACACCACTAGGCTAATGACGAAACCAAAACACACAAGACCAGAAAATAACAGGGATTCGCGGATAGTAAGCATTATCTGCGGTGCTATTTTCGCGGTCTTTTGTGTGTTGTACCTTCATCTGTTGCAGCCCGATCTCATCGGTCTTGAACAGCATCGCGCTTCATCCGGCCAGACAGTATATAACCCTCTTGTAGGCACGATTATACTGAGTACCCTTCTTACATTGATAGGCTTCCTGCTTCATTATTTGATCAGACTCCCTCTGAAGGTATCAGCTCTATCATGGATGCCGTCTTGCTATCTTCTACTTATACTTACCTGTACGCATTTTGACGACATACCATCCGATGCAGGAAAAACGCCCGTTGCGGCTTTGTGTATCATACCTGTTTTCTATTTCATATCCCTCATCCTGTCTCGCATCTATCCTTACGCTCAGACCGAAAAGTTGCCTTTAGGCAATTATTTGAGAACAAATCTCCTCATCCTCTCGCTCATGTTCTTCGTAACCGGGAGGTTTGCAAATACAAATCACCTGTTTCATTATGAAATGAAGGTGGCCAGATTGGTGGGCTCTGGTTTTTACGATGACGCCTTGCAAGTGGGTTCACATTATGCAAAGACTACGCGTAACCTTACTTCTCAGCGAGCTTATGCGCTGAGTCAAAAGGGCGAGTTGGGAGAGGGCTTATTCTCATATCCCATGCAGGGGAGCCAATATCTTTTGCCTATAGTACAGGATAGAGTTTTCACTCGCAACAATCGCCAGGTGTTCAGCAGTTTAGGATATATACCCAATACGGAAGGTGACTTCCCCACAACGCGTTTCCTGGAGATGGCAAACCGCCGCGACACGCTTTCTTCAAGAACCCTGCATGACTACCTGCTTTGTGCCTACCTGCTTGACCGCAACCTTCCAGCTTTCAACTCGTTGTTGAAGCTGACCTATATGCAGTCGGAAGAGCGCCTGCCTCGTTATTACAGGGAGGCCCTTCTTCTAAGTGCTCAGGCACACGAAGATTTACGTGCAGACTCCACCACCTGGACAACTCAGGATGCAGAGCGTTTCGAAGATTTCCTGGGGGTTTTGCAGGAAGTAGGGGAGGACAGCTTAGATGCCGTTGCCAGTTCATGTTTGTTTGGCGATACTTATTGGCATTATTATTTCTTTGAGTAACTTTTTGCAGATAAGCACAATTTAAATGGCTTTTATTTTGCTTATCGGCAGTTAATTTGTAATTTTGCGGCTAATTTAGGAAATTGTAAAGTAGTTCACACTACACATTTATTAATATATTTAGCACTATGCCCAATATATCTGTTCGAGGGACTGAAATGCCCGAGTCGCCCATTAGGAAGCTTGCACCTTTAGCATATCGTGCCAAAGAAAGAGGCATCCACGTATATCATCTCAACATCGGTCAGCCCGACCTTCCAACGCCCAAGGCTGCATTAGATGCCATCCGAAATATCGACCGTAAGATTCTTGAATATAGTCCCAGCCAGGGCTATCTCAGCTACCGACGCAAGTTGGTTGACTATTATGCCAAGTATAATATTAATCTGACTCCCGACGATATCATTATAACAAGTGGTGGCTCCGAGGCTGTATTGTTCTCGTTCCTTGCATGCCTGAACCCTGGCGATGAGATTATCGTGCCCGAACCCGCGTATGCCAACTACATGGCATTTGCCATATCTGCAGGTGCCGTCATCCGCACAATCTCCACTACGATTGACGAGGGATTCTCCCTGCCAAAGGTAGAGAAGTTCGAACAGCTTATCAATGAACGTACACGGGCCATCCTAATCTGTAATCCCAATAATCCTACCGGCTATCTCTACACCCGTCGCGAAATGAACCAGATTCGCGATATGGTAAAGAAATACGACCTGTATCTCTTCTCAGACGAAGTTTACCGTGAATTCATCTATACTGGCAGTCCATATATCAGTGCGTGCCATTTGGAGGGGATAGAGAACAATGTTGTTTTGATTGACTCTGTCAGCAAGCGTTATAGCGAGTGTGGTATCCGCATTGGTGCACTGATAACCAAGAATGCTGAGGTGCGTGGTGCGGTTATGAAGTTCTGTCAGGCCCGACTGAGCCCCCCCTTGATTGGTCAGATTGCTGCAGAGGCCAGTTTGGATGCACCTGAGGAGTACAGCCGCGAGGTGTATGACGAATATGTAGAGCGTCGTAAATGTCTTATTGACGGGTTGAATCGCATACCTGGTGTTTACAGCCCCATTCCTATGGGAGCCTTTTATACGGTGGCCAAACTGCCGGTTGATGATGCCGAGAAGTTTTGTGCCTGGTGCCTTACGGATTTCCAATACGAAGGAGAGACGGTTATGATGGCTCCTGCTGCCGGCTTCTACACAACTCCTGGAGCAGGAAAAGACCAGGTTCGACTGGCCTATGTGCTCAAGAAGGAGGATCTCAACCGCGCACTTTTTGTGCTTCGCAAGGCCCTCGAGGCATATCCCGGTTTGAAGCTTTAGGCTTATCATACTCAACTGCCCTGTCTATGTACACTTGGTTCATTGCACGTCGCTTATTCTCACATTCCGTTGATGCGAAGAAGGTGTCGCGCCCGGCTATTATCATAGCCACAGCAGGCGTGGCTGTGGGTGTGGCTGTGATGATTCTGAGTGTCTGTGTAGTGCTGGGATTTAAGTGGGAGATTCAGCAGAAAGTGCTTGGCTTTGGCTCTCATATTCAAGTGCTTAACTACGAAAGCATAGCCCAAGGCGTGTCTATGCCCATTGTCATCAATGATGAGGTTGAATCTGGTTTAAAGAAGATTGCTGGAGTACGCCATTTGCAACGCTTTTGCACTAAACCCGGCATGCTCAAGACGTCCGAGTCTTTCCGTGGCGTTACCTTTCGTGGCATTGGTCCGGACTATGACGTAAGCTTCTTGCAGGAACATCTGGTGGACGGACACTTACCTGCATTCTCCGATACAACGTCAACCGGTGGTTTGCTTATCTCGCAGCGCCTGGCTCAGCAACTTATGCTAAAAACCGGAGATGACATTTATGCCTATTTCTTTGAGCAAAGTGTCAGGGCACGCCGCTTCACTGTCAGTGGTATCTTTTCCACCAACCTCACCGATTTTGACAATGCCATCGTCTATGTAGATCTCTACACGGTGAAGTCATTGCTCAAGTGGGATACCGAACAGTATTCAGGTGCAGAGATAGTCCTTGACGATTTCAGCAAGCTTGACGAGGTATCAGCCCAAGTGGCTTCCAAAATAAATCATACACAGGATGCCTATGGTGCCTACTACACTTCTCCCACAATACGCGAGCTTTATCCACAGATTTTCTCCTGGCTCGACTTGCTGGATATGGACGTACTGGTTATTCTCATCCTGATGATTTGCCTCTCGGGATTTACTATGATAAGCGGCCTGCTTATTATCATTCTCGAGCGCACCAACTTTATCGGTGTCATGAAGGCACTTGGGGCATCTAACGGTTCCATCCGTCATTTGTTCCTCTACTTTGCCGTATTCATTATTTTGCGAGGACTGTTGCTGGGTAACCTCATTGCCTTTGCCATCATACTTGTTCAGAGGCATTTTGGCCTGGTCCACCTCAACCCGGAGATTTACTATGTTAGCACCGTGCCCCTGCAGGTGAATGCCACCTACATCATCATCATAAATCTTGCTACACTTCTAATCAGCTTGTTAGCGCTGATACTGCCCAGTTATATCGTATCAAACATACATCCTGCTCGCAGCATCCGCTTCGAGTAGAAGCATGGCCCATCCTGCCTCTTCACTTTCCAGCACCTTATGCAGACCCAGTTTCCGGGCTGCATCAACCAGGCTGTCAGCATCCTCATTCAGGAATCCGCTCAGCAATATTCTTCCGCCCGAAGCCAGAGTTTTCCTGAATCGTGGCAGGTCGCTTAGCAGAATGTTTCTGTTGATGTTAGCCAATACCAGGTCTATCTCGCTAACACCTTCCAGCAGGGTCGCATCTCCGTGCTTCACACTGACGCATCCCTCAATACCGTTAGCCTTCAGGTTCTCTAATGTGTTTTCCACACTCCATTCGTCTATGTCATAAGCCAGTACATGGGAGGCGCCCCTCATTACGGCCATGATGGATAATATGCCAGTACCCGTACCGGCATCAACGACGCGCCTTCCACTCAGGTCCATGCCGGCCAAGGCTCGCAGTATCATCCTTGTCGTCTCGTGGCTTCCTGTGCCAAAGGCCAGACGCGGATTGATAAGGATGTCATACCTTACGCCTTCCGGCACCTGATATCTGCTGTCGTGTACCATTATCTCGTCACCAACCGTTATTGGCTTAAAGCCTTCCTTCTCCCAGGTCTGGTTCCAGTTCTCATCAGGTGCCTCAGCAACCTTGTAAGTGATTTCCACTCCGGAGATAGGGTAGGAGAGCAGACAGTCTCGAAGAACCGCCTCGTCAAAAACATTGCGTGGGATGTATGCCTTCAGTCCTTTTTCTGTATTCACAAAGGACTCAAAACCCAAATCAGCAATCCATGCCGACAAAATGTCGCCGTTATCATTGCTCATGGGCCTAATTTCGAATATAATCTCGTTGTATTTCATCTTTTTGAGTGCAAAATTACGATAAAAAAATGTAAATGGGGAATTTTCCCCCTTAAAATAGGTGAAATCCTCTTGCTTATCTCAATTAAAGCAATTATCTTTGCACCGTAAACCAATAAAAAAGTACGAAAATGAGACGTAAAATTCAATTTCTGATTGCGCTGTTATCGGTTCCTCTGGTGTTCAATGCACAGACGGTTGATGACGATATGTATTTTGTTCCGAGCAAGAAAAAGGCTACGGAGACGAAGACCACGGTCTCGCAGACCGCTAAGCCTACAACGCGCCAGACGCTCCGCGTACCTGTTAACCGTGTGGACACGGTGGTTGATTATCATACCGGCGCACTGCGCGATGTAGATGACTATAACCGCAGAGGGTCGAAGATGTCTGCCCGCGTGGAGGGTGATACTCTATATCTGGACAACGTCGATGAGAGTGAGGCTCCTGCCTACCGCGACTATGACCAGGAGGGCTATTACGACGACTACGGCTATTACGATGATGACTACTGCTATTCGTCGCGTCTCATGCGCTATCGCGGCTACCATTTCTATGATCCCTTCATGTGGGACTACTGCTATGGCTGGTACGACCCCTGGTACGACCCCTGGTATGGTTGGTATGGTCCCTACTTTCGCCACGGCTTCTATAGCTGGTATGACTGGGGATGGGGTTGGCATCATCGTCCGGGATGGGATCTTGTCTGGTATCATGGCTGGTATCCCGGTGGCTACTACGGATATTACTATCCCCACAATCGTGGCTACATCTACAGCAATGGCGGACGCCGCCTTGGTTCCGGTTCAACGGGTTATGCAAGTCGATCGGGTTCACGCGGCAGTCGTGTAAGCACGCCAACAGGTTCACGTGGTGCTCTGTATGGCACACGCGGCTCTAGAGCCTCCGACCGTATCTCTACCCGCCAAAGTTCTGCTACACGCGGTTCACGCGGTGGCCTCACTTCAGGGCGAGAGTCAGTGGCTCGTGGCAGCAGAGGTACAATAAACCGTCAATCCTCCACCTCATCGTCACGCAGTAGCAATAGCACAAGTTCGCGCTCTAGTTCACGCATGAGTACGCCGTCTCGCAGTTCATCGTCATCCACACGCGGTTCATCTTCAGGTGGGTTCTCGAGTGGCGGCAGTCGCGGCGGAGGCTTCTCTGGCGGTGGCGGAGGCTTCTCGGGTGGCGGCAGTCGTGGCGGAGGCTTCTCAGGTGGCGGCGGTGGTAGCCGTGGAGGCAGATAACACCACCTCACAAAGCTTGAACTCATGAAACAAACCAATGAATAAACTGATAAACTGAAATACAAAGATGAAAAGAATATTTGCTCTTAGTGCAGCTGCTATTGTGGCTCTGACCTCATACGCTCAGGATACTTATCTGAACCAGCATATCACAACCACCAGCGATGTCATCGGCTCAGCCCGATATGTGGGTATGGGCGGTGCAATGGGTGCGCTGGGTGCTGACCTCAGTTCAATGACCTTCAACCCTGCAGGTATGGGCCTCTATCGCAAGAACGACCTCAGCCTGACCTTTGGCGGGCAATGGAACAAGGAGCGCATTGACGAGGTGAACCGCGGAAAGGGAACCTTCGACCAGATGGGCTTCGTATATAGCATTAACACGGACAATGACGTGTGCCGCTTCTTCAACCTCAGCTTCAACTATCAGAAGAAGGCCAATTACAACTACAACTTCTACGCGCCCATTACGAACATGAACGGTCTCTCGCAGATGGATATACTGGGTGAACTGGTGTCCGACGGGTACGATACCGACATGAACCTTGCAGGAAAGGCTGTTGACAACGGCTATCTTACTCCGGTACTCGTGAATCCCAACGATCCTAACTCAGAAGTGCAGTATTACTACAACCAGTTTGGGGGCGACTTCAGTAACTTCACTCATCACTCCCACGGCTCACTGCAGGGCTACGACATCAACTTCAGCACCAACCTGAAGGATCGTGTGTACCTGGGGCTAGGACTGGGTACCGAGAACCTGTCATACCGCTCCTGGACCAACTACTACGAGGAGAACAGCTATGTCAACGACAGGGGCGAGAATGTGTTGGGCGACTATAGTCTGTACAACGACTACCACATCAACGGATATGGCATCAACGTAAAGCTGGGCGGTATTGTGCGCCCCATCGAGGAATCATCCTTCCGCATTGGCTTCGCCGTGGAGACGCCTACTTGGTATCGTTTAAAGAGCAGCATCTACTTCGACCTGAAGGATGAGGTGACGGGCGACCAGACCAATACAACGGAGAGCTACCTGGAGTACACCTACCACAATCCCTGGAAGGTTCGCGCCAGCCTGGGCAGCACCATCGGACGCAGCTTTGCATGGGATGTCGATTACGAATTTGCCAACATGGGCGGTTCACGAATGGGATACCCCGACTATGACGACTGGAACTATGGCGGCTACTCCACCTTCCAGGGCACCAAGGACAAAGCTATGAACGAACTCACCAAGAACACCCTGAAGTCGCAGCACACCGTCAAGGTGGGCATGGAGTTCCGTCCCATCAGCGCATTTGCCATCCGCGTGGGCTACAACTACATCTCATCGCCCTTCAAGAAAAACCCGACCTTTGACCAGTACAGTCTCGACAGCCGTGCTATGGACTTCTCAACCAGCACCTGCTACATGACTACCGGAGCCACCAACATTGTTACCTTCGGACTGGGCTATTCCTACAAGCACTTCTATGCAGACCTGGCCTATAAGGTGCGCAACCAGAAGGGTACATTCTACCCCTTTGACTGCACCTACGCACAGGCTTCCTCCAACTCACAGTTCGTGATTGATAATCCCCAGCTTGCCGGTCACAGCGTTGCACCCCACGAGGTCGACCTCACCCGTCAGGCCATCACATGCACCCTGGGCTTCAAGTTCTGAGGCGTTATAAGTAAAAACTTAAGGAGTAATGCACTGATGTGTATTACTCCTTTTTAATGACATATTAATTTAATAATGATGAAAAAAACAATTTGCGCACTGGCCGCCCTGATGTTTTGCGGCCTTGTAAATGCCAGGGAGCACAAGCTCCTGTCGAAGAACATCGAGTATGAGAGCCGCAACGAAATCAGCATCAGTTACGGAGCATTGTCAACATCGCACTACTTGAACGGACTGAGTGAGATGGTCAACTATCCGCTGCTGACTGACTATAGCTATGGCGAGGACAACTACTTCGGGCCTATCTCACTGGAGTACATCTGCCGCGTGAACCGCTGGCTCGGAGTGGGTGGAATAGCTGTATATACCCGCAACAAACAGGCCATGATTCAGCGTGACCACCATCAGGTTGGCACGGCCTACGATAACTACTTCACCGTGCTGCCTACCGCAAAGTTCGACTGGCTGCGCAGGCATTACTTTGGCATGTACTCTAAACTCGGACTGGGCGTTACGATGCGTGCCGAACGTCATAAGGCTGACGGCTTGAAATCCCAAAGTGATTTTAACAGTTTCTTCAACTTCCAGTTCACACTGATTGGCTTAGAGGGAGGCAGCAGTCACCTGCGCGGCTTCGTTGAGCTGGGCATGGGCGAGCAGGGTACTGCCCTTGCAGGCCTTCGCTACAAGTTCTGAAATCTGTATGTTTTATGTGGCAATATGCCATCCCTTCTTCACAAATAACAGAAAAGCCCCGTCTTTAGCAGGCGGGGCTTTCTAATATTATCATGACTGTATCCTTACCAAGTGATACCGCTCTGGCTGCCGCTAGGGTTGGCACTGTTGTCCTCCAGGCTGATCACACCGAACTCGCTTACGTTGAAGATAAGCTCAATGTACTGCATATCGGCATTGTTCTGCAATAACTGCTTCGACACGAAGGAAGACATGCTCCAGACAGAACCGAAGTCAACAGTCTTACTGTCGAGTTCCTCACCGTCTGCATCCTTGGTAGTGATGGTGTATGTGCCGCTGTTCGTCAGGCTGGGAGCCTTTGTATCGTCATAGCTATTCTTCACCGTATAGTGCAGGAACAGGGCCTCTGTACGCGGGAAGCTCATACCCGTCATGTCTATGTTGTAGCTGCGCTCGGTCTTGGTGTTGTTGAAGGTCATGGGCATCGGGTTGCGCTTCTCATTACCGCTCCACCATGTGTACTTACCCTCGAAGTAGTTATCGTTTTCATCGGGGTTCTCAAAGCTGAAGCTGACATCTATGTTGGCGCACTTCTTGGCCCACTGGATGCCGCTCTTGCTCTTGCTCTCGTCGGTGGAAAGGTCTTCAGTGGTAATCTTGCCGTTGGCGGTGATGGTGAAGTTCAGTTCCACATAAGCCGTGCGAGCAGTCATATTGAGGGTATTAGCGGTCGCGCCACCAGTCTGGTCCATACCGAAGGGCTTAACCACTTCGTCCAGTTTGTCACCAAGTGAATTGTAGGTAATCAGGGTGTAGGAGCCGGTGTTGTTCAGCTTGAACTGGCCCTGGGGCTGTACACCATTCTTCACTGCATAGTGCAGGTAGAAAGACTCTTTAGTGGGGAAGGTGATGTTGTCCTTCACCGTGTAGGATTTAGAAAACGAAGGTGCAGGAGCCTTTATGGGACCGTTCACAGTACCACGGCTTGTCCATGCATAGCGGGCATCGAAGAACTCAGCGTTCTCAGCAGGGTTAGCGAAGTTGAACTTCACCTCGTAGCGCACACACTTCTTGTCGGGCTTGTCATCATCGCTGGAGCATGATGCAACCGTCATCATTGCGCCGCAGGTAAGGATGGCGGCGAACATCCAGTTAAAAATCCGTTTCATGTCTTTTATGTTTTATGAAAATGTTTGATATGTCGGTGCAAAGATAAGAATTATCAACCAAATAACGTCATCTTTTCGCCATATTTTTTCTTGAAATGCAAGTATTACTGCCCAAGTGGGTGTTTATGCATGGGAAGCAACGACCTTTATAACGGGATGGAGTAACGGAAATGTGAAGGGCGGGGTTATTCTGGTCTTTACTCTTTTTCTGCAATTATGATAAAGGAGCGGGGCTCTAAGCGCTCTTTTATCTTTCCATGGCGTTGAACTGTATGGTCCGTTGGCTGGGGTAGGGTGTCATCCATGGGAAGACAGGCTTCCTCATAGCGATAGACCTGAAGGCGGTGTTTGCTTGTGGAGAGAGGATTTGTCAGTTCAATATCTACTGCTTCCTCTGTCGGGTTCACCAGGAGGTAGCACCATTTTCCTCCAACTGTTCTGAGGGCAGTTGCAGCAATCCATTCGGACTGAGTATCAAGGGGATATACGGTTGATCCCGGGCGCAAATGGTTGCTGAGCATACCGATGGCATAATATTGTGGACGTACCTGGTAGTCACTGGTAAGGTAGGCATATATGCTATCCTGAGCATACTCTTCTTTCAAATACCTCCATAATCCCAGTCGCTGCATGTTGGAGTGGGAGAGGGCTTCACTGCGGCTGTAGTACTGGTCGAGCAGACTCCAGTAGCTGGTTCCACAGGCACCTGCATTCAACAGGTTGATGACGATTCGGGCCATCAGCAGGCCACGTTCATAGCTGTCTATATCTCGCTGGATTGTGGCTCCAACGGTCTGGTTACTTCCAAATTCTCCTACAAAATGGGATTTCCCTGCTTGAGCCGAGAGCTTGACATTCTCTGCCTCCCACTGATAGATTGCAGAGTTGGGTGTGTCGTAACCGAAGATGTAGGTGTGAGAATTGAAGATGTCAGCTTCATGACTAAGCTCTTTTGTGCAGGCTGCAAGGAACTTATTCGTGCCAGTGCCACCATCAGAATTGTCTGAGAGGTTCATCCTAATATGTTCCCTTAGTCCATCATGCCGCAAGCGCTCATCCAAAACTTTGCACATCTTTATATAGAGGTCCGCTTGGTTATGCTGGTCGGTAGAGAAGGCCCAGTCAGGCTCATTTACGGGAGTAATCTCATGGATGCAGGTATAATGACGCATGTTGAGGAGGTAGTTCAGGCATGTACTCAAGTTCTCCGCCCATTCCTCAAACTCAGAGGGGCCCATCATCCAGCCTGGCCATGCCAGGGGCAGGAGGAAGGTAGAGGAGCGTGTGCCCCAGAAGGTCAGTGTAACCTTGATTCCATCCTGCTCTGCAACGTCCAGCAGTCTGTAGAGACCTTGCATCTCGGGTGATTCAAAATGAAAAGCATCGGCATTGACTATATTGGAGTCGTTGTTATCATTCACCGGCTCATACCACTCAGGCAGCACCATGATGCGCAGCTTCGAGGGGCTTAACTTCCTGAGCCTGGGTATGATGATACTGTCCCAATCGGTAGCCTTGGCACCGTTTCCGGCTGTAACGTTCTGTGACAGAAAGTGTGGGTCGAATTCTATACCGAATCCTTCAAACTTGCCCTCAACAGGTTGTCCAACAGATATTACGACACGCCTCGACTCCTGTGTCTGTGCACAGGCAATCATGTTAAAAGATAAAAAGAATGCAAAGAATACTCTCAATAAGGCTGATTTCATGATGCTATCAATAAAAAAAGTCGGGGTGACCCGACTCGAACGGGCGACCACCTGGTCCCAAACCAGGTGCGCTACCAACTGCGCTACACCCCGTGACTTTCTGCGTTTATGCGAAAATCGGGTGCAAAGGTATAGCTTTTCTTTGACCTGTGCAAGTTTTCAGCATATTTTTTTCTGGCCTGCTCTTTAGATATAAAAAAGATGTGATTTTATTGGGCTGTTCCGTTGGAAAGATGTAATTTTGTAAGCGATTTAGTTATAAATATAACTCGAATAGGCAAAATATACATAAGATAATTTAATAACAATGAAAAAGTACAATTTCAATGCCGGTCCTTCCATTCTTCCAAAGGAAGTGATGGAGGCAACTGCTGCTGCTTGCCTTGAGTTTGAGGGAAGCGGCCTCTCTTTGATGGAGACCAGTCATCGTGCCAAGAACTTTCAACCTGTTGTTGACGAGGCAGTGGCACTGATGAAGGAATTGTTGGACATCCCCGAGGGATACAGCGTAATCTTCCTGGGTGGTGGTGCAAGTCTGGAGTTCTGTATGATACCCTATAATTTCCTCGAAAAGAAGGCTGCCTACCTGAATACGGGTGTATGGGCCACCAAGGCCATGAAGGAGGCCAAGCTCTTCGGAGAGGTAGTAGAAGTGGCCAGCAGCAAGGATAAGAACTTTACATACGTCCCCAAGGACTTCACGATACCAGAGGATGCTGACTACCTGCACATTACGTCGAACAATACAATATATGGTACAGAGCTGCGCCGCGACCTGGATTCACCCATCCCCGTAATTGCTGACATGTCCAGCGACATCCTGTCCCGTCCTCTCGACGTCAGCAAGTATGGTGTTATCTATGGTGGTGCCCAGAAGAACCTCAGCATGGCGGGTGTTACCTTTGTCATCATTAAGGAGGACCTGTTGGGCCATGTATCACGTCCGATACCGACTATGCTTGACTATCGCACGCATATCAAGAAGGGTTCTATGTTTAACACTCCTCCAACAGTGCCCATCTACTGTGCTTTGCAGAACCTGAAGTGGATTAAGAAGCAGGGTGGTGTTCAGGCAATGGAGGCACGTGCCAAGCAGAGAGCCGAGATTGTTTATGGCGAGATTGACCGTAACAAATTGTTTGTTGGTACAGCAGAGGAAGACAGCCGCTCGCTGATGAATATCACTTTCGTGATGAAGCCAGAGTATCAGGAGCTGCAGGATGAGTTCGCGGCCTTTGCCACAAGTCGTGGCATGGTGGGCGTAAAGGGTCATCGTGATGTAGGCGGCTTCCGTGCCAGCTGCTACAATGCCATGAGCATTGAGGGATGCGAGGCACTGGTGGCTTGCATGAAGGAGTTTGAAGCGGAGCATTAAGTTTACTAAACCCGCCTCGCGCAAGCAAGAAACCCGGGTTTTTGAAAATTATTCGATAAACAAAATAAAGAATCTATTTATGAAAGTACTTGTTGCAACAGAGAAACCATTCAGCCAGGTGGCTGTAGATGGTATAAAGGCTGTGACGGATGCAGCCGGCTATGAACTGGTCCTGCTGGAGAAATATACCGAGAAGAGCCAGTTACTGGAGGCTGTGGCTGATGTGGATGCCATGATTATCCGTTCTGACAAGGTAGATGCCGAGGTGCTGGACGCTGCCAAGCAATTGAAGATTGTGGTACGTGCCGGAGCCGGGTATGACAATATCGACCTGCAGGCTGCCACCGACCATAAGGTTGTGGCTATGAATACGCCCGGACAGAATGCCAATAGTGTGGCTGAACTGGTGTTCGGACTATTGGTATTCGGTGTGCGCAACTTCTTCAACGGCACCAGCGGTACTGAGCTGAAGGGCAAGAAGCTGGGCATCCTGGCCTTCGGTAATGTAGGCCGCAACGTGGCCCGCATAGCCAAGGGATTTGGCATGGAGGTAATGGCTTATGATGCCTACTGCCCCGAAAAGGAGATTGAAATCAGTGGCGTAAAGGCTGCAAGTTGTCAGGAAGAGCTCTTTGACCAGTGTGACATCGTTTCCCTGCACATTCCTGCAACGCCAGAGACAAAGCAGAGCATTAACTACGACCTGGTAAAGCGTCTGCATAAGGGCGGTATACTGGTGAACACAGCCCGCAAGGAAGTCATTGACGAAGCTGGCCTGCTGCAATTGATGCAGGAGCGTTCTGACCTGAAGTACCTTACCGACATCAAACCCGATGCAGACGAAGAGTTTGCCGCAAAGTGTGCCGGACGCTATTTTGCTACGCCTAAGAAGATGGGCGCACAGACGGCCGAGGCCAATGTGAATGCCGGTATAGCTGCTGCACACCAGATTGTAGATTTCCTGGAGAAGGGCGTTACAAGGTTCAAAGTTAACTGAGAAAAGAAGTCATTTGCTATATGGCTAAGATAAAACCATTCAGAGGGCTTCGTCCGCCAAAGAGCCTGGTGGAGCAGGTGGAAAGCCGTCCCTATGATGTGCTCGACTCCGAGGAAGCACGTGCCGAGGCAGGAGACAACGAGAAGTCCCTCTACCATATCATCAAGCCCGAGATAGACTTCCCCGTAGGGACAAGCGAGTATGACCCGCGTGTCTATGAGCGTGCAGCCCAGAACTTTGCCCGTTTCCAGAAGGAAGGATGGCTGGTTCAGGATGAACAGGAGATGTACTATATCTATGCCCAAACCATGAACGGCAAGACCCAGTACGGACTTGTTGTGGCTGCAGCTGTTGAGGACTACATCAACGGTGTCATTAAAAAGCACGAGCTGACACGCAGGGATAAGGAGGAAGACCGCATGAAACACGTGCGGGTGAATAACGCCAACCTGGAGCCCGTATTCTTTGCCTACCCCGATAATGACGTGCTCGACAAACTGGTGGCCCGAATATCCAACGGGGAGCCCGAGTATGACTTTATTGCGCCTGTTGACGGTTTCCGCCACCAGTTCTGGCTGGTAAGTAAGGCTGAGGATATAGATACGATAACCAGGACCTTCGCGCGCATACCTTATTTATATATAGCTGACGGACATCACCGCAGTGCTGCAGCAGCACTGGTGGGTGCTGAAAAGGCTAAGTTAAACCCAGCTCATCGTGGTGACGAAGAATACAACTACTTCATGGCAGTGTGCTTCCCTGCAAGCCAGCTTACCATTCTCGACTACAACCGTGTGGTAAAAGACCTGGCGGGCATGACGGGGGAGGCATTCCTTGAAGCGCTCGGCAAGAACTTCATTGTAGAGCAGAAGGGAAGAGAGCCCTGGAGGCCCGAGAAACTGCACCAGTTCAGTCTCTATCTGGAGGGCGTCTGGTATAGCCTGATGTTAAAGCCGGGCATCTGCGACGAGTCTGATCCTATAGACAGCCTTGATGTAAGCATCAGTAGCCGGTATATCCTCGACGAGCTGTTGGGTATCAAGGACCTGAGAAGTGACAAACGCATCGATTTCGTGGGTGGACTTCGTGGACTTGGTGAACTGAAGCGCAGAGTGGACAGTGGCGAAATGAAGATGGCACTGGCTCTTTACCCAGTATCGATGCAGCAGATTATGAACATTGCCGACAGCGGAAATATCATGCCACCTAAGGCAACATGGTTCGAGCCAAAACTGCGCAGCGGACTGGTGATACATAAACTGAGTTGATTCATTGGACGAGTACAGAACCATAGAACAAGCCAGCGAAGGAACTTATTCCGAGCTTCGGAGTAAGTTCCTTGCTTTTGCGCGCCCGGTTAAAACGGTGGAAGAAGCGTTGGCTCTCGTCGAACAATATCAGCGCCAGTATTATGATGCACGTCATGTCTGTTGGGCATACATGCTTGGAGCTGACCGCCAGACATTCCGTTCGAATGATAACGGTGAGCCCAGTGGTACGGCAGGCAAGCCCATTCTGGGACAAATCAACAGTAATGAGCTTACAGACATCATTATACTGGTAGTCAGATACTTCGGAGGAGTCAAGTTAGGCACGAGCGGACTCATCGTGGCTTATCGGACAGCAGCTGCAGAAGCTATATCCAATGCATCAATCGTTACGCGTACTGTGGACGAAGAATACTCATTCAGTTTCGAATACCCTCTGATGAACAAGGTCATGAAGGTCGTTCGAGATATGGATGCCAGAATCGTAAGCCAGTCCTTCGATATGGATTGCCAGATGACGCTCAGCATCCGCAAAAGCCTTATGCCACAGTTGCAGGAGAAAATCGGGAAAGCCTTATCACCCTTCTAATCGTATCAACCTGAAAGTAAGTCATTTAACATGCAATTCCTAATCAAAGCCTATAACCTACCCCCTATAACCTATAAACTATAACCTATAAACTATAACCTATAAACTATAACCTATAAACTATAACCTATAACCTCCCCCCGCTCCCCATCAGATCATGAAATTCCTTCTCTGCATTTTTACCATTCTGAATCTCTATGTCTCGCCCCATGGCCATGACGACAATGACGGTTCACAGGCGAATCCGGTCAGGTCTTTCCAGAGAGCACAGACCTTGGCCAGGGCCGCCAAGTGCCATGTGAATGTATGGTTCGCCCCCGGCATCTATTACCTGCCCGCCACAGTTGTGCTGACAGATGCAGACAGTCACGTTTCTTTCCACAGCCAGGAACCGCAGGGCGCTGTGTTGAGTGGAGGAGAACGATTAAGCCTGAAGTGGAAGCGCGGAAAGGATGGTGTCTATTGGGCCCGACTTGAGGGCTATGAAGGCATAGACCAGCTCTTCGTGAATGGTGTGCGAAGGCGTATGGCGCGCTATCCGAATCCATCCGGCATTCAGGATGCCAACATCTTTGACTGCTGGAAACTGGGTGCTCAGAATGAGAGCCCGCAGGAGGACGCCCTTTCTCCGCAACGTATAGCGCGATGGAAAGACCCACGGGGCGGCTACGTCCATGCCATGCACAATTTGCTGTGGGGCGATATGCACTGGCGCATCACGGGCCGCGACTCCACTGGCCTGCTTATGGAAGGTGGGTGGCAGAACAACCGGCCTTCGAAGATGCACGACACGTATCGCTTCGTGGAGAACATACGCGAGGAGCTCGACGAACCTGGTGAATGGTACTATGATGCCAAGCAGAGTAAACTTTACTATATGCCTGGCGACGAGGACCTGACCAATGCCGTCATAGAGGCTGTGCGTCTAGACTGCCTTGTAGCATTCCGTGGAACTCAGGAGGTGGCTGTGCGCGGCATCACACTGGATGGCTTCGTGTTCCGCCACGTAGGACGTACCTTTATGGAGAATCGCGAACCCCTGCTGCGCTCCGACTGGACTGTTTGCCGCAAAGGGGCCGTTACCTTCGAGAATGCCGAGGATTGCCGGATTGAGAACTGTGACTTCGACCAGGTAGGCGGAAATGCCGTAGTAGTAAGTCGCTACAACAAGGACATCACCGTGCGCAACTGTCTCATACAGGAAGCAGGGTCGAGTGGGGTAGTCTTCGTGGGTGACCCAGGAAGCGTGCGCTATCCCCTGTTTGACTATAGTCAGCGAGGCAGTGAGGCTACCGACCTGGAACAGGGTCCCCGCACGCGCAACTACCCGTCGCGCTGCCTTGTGGAGGATTGTCTGATTATGCGCACCGGACGCACAGAAAAACAGACAGCTGGCGTGCAGATTTCTATGTCGCTGGGCATCCGCGTCAATCATTGCACAGTATGCAACGTGCCTCGTGCTGGAATAAACATCAGCGAGGGCACTTTCGGAGGCCATGTCATTGAGAACTGCGATGTGTTCAATACAGTGCTGGAGACGGGCGATCACGGCAGCTTCAATTCCTGGGGGCGCGACCGTTACTGGAACCCCAGTGTGCAGGAAACGGCTAAGAACGTAGCAGACCATCCTGGACGCGAGATGCTCGACATGATGGCCTCTAATACACTGTGCCATAACCGTTGGCGATGCGACCACGGTTGGGATGTTGACCTCGACGACGGTTCGTCCAACTATCTGATTTGTCATAATCTGTTACTCAACGGCGGACTGAAACTTCGCGAGGGATACCATAGGAGAGTGGTTAACAACATCATCGTTGGCAACTCGATGCACATGCATGTCTGGTATCCCAACAGCGATGATGTCATTACCCGCAACATCTTTGACGGTGAATACGCGCCCATCGGTATGCCCGAGGACAGCCGTTGGGGTGCGTGCATAGACCATAATTTGTTTGCCTCGCCAAATACAGTGCCGGCAAAACATCTTGCAGGCGGTTGCGACTCGTGTTCTGTATTTGCCAACCCGCTGTTCATCGATTCAGCGCATGGCGACTATAGAGTTCAAGATGATTCACCAGCCTTGGCATTAGGCTTCGAGAACTTCAGCATGGACGACTTTGGTGTTGTCTCTGCCCGCCTGAAAGCCATAGCTCCAAGTCCCATACTTCCAGATGCCGTAGCATCCTTGGCACAAGGCGCAGCCAAGTCGGAAACGATTAACGGTGTGCGATGGACCTTTGTCACAGGCGAAGGCATGTCTGCCTACGGCATGCCGTTCGATGCAACGGGATTCTCCGTTAACTGGAAGGGTGAATGCCCGCTTCCCGTTAAAGGACTGCGGCAAGGCGATTTGATCATGACGATAAACAATGTTGTCCCAAAGGACTTCTCCGCATTGAAAAAATTGTTGCTAGATGGCATCAAGAACGTAGAAGTAGCAAGGGAGCAGAAGATAATAAAGCTATAAGGCCCAGTACACTCTGTATCAGAGCTAAACATATACCCGGCATGGAATGTTCATATAGATTGTTCCATGCCGGATACATTATGTTATGTTGCAAAAACGATTAGCGGGCAAAGGGATTGTACTGAGCCTCATATCCTATTGATGTCTCCGGGCCATGCCCAGGCAGTACGGTTGTTTCTGCAGGCAGGGTGAGCAGGCTGTGGAGACTCGTAATCTGTTGCTCCATATCTCCACCGGGCAAGTCGGTCCGGCCCACACTGCCGCGAAAGAGGGTATCGCCACTCAGCAACAGCCTATCAGCTGGGATGTGGAAGCATATCCCGCCAGGCGTGTGGCCAGGTGTATGCAGGATGCTAATCTCGGTATGGCCCAGCATGATGCGTTCTCCGTTTGTCAGGAATTTGTCAGGCCGCGGCAGAGGGTCAGACATGTTGATGCCGAACCGTCTTACCATATCGGGCATGGCATAGTAGATGGTTTCCTCCTGGGCATGCATGCGTGGACGCAAACCATATTGCTCATATAGCCAGGGCAGTCCAAAGACATGATCGAAGTGTGAGTGCGTCTGTAAAGCCATAATCAAGTGCAAGCCCTCACTGCTAATGAAGTTGTCAATAGTCTGCCGCTCTGCCTGCGTCCATGCCCCGCAATCAACAATGGCAGCCTCGCTGGAGGCTTCGTCCCAGATGATGTAGGTGTTCTCCTCGATGGGATTAACCTGGAAGCGTTTGATTTTCATATCTGCGTGTAAACAACTTTTTTTGTCTGGAAATATTCCTCACTAAAGTAGTCCGAAAGCGGAGTTATCATGGTCGAGTGCTTCATAGGCATTACCTCGTGTTCCAGTTCCCCGCCCTTCAGGCAGATCAGTCCGTTGGGCAGGGCGTTGAACTGTTCGGTGCTGATAATCTTGCGCACTATCTTCACAAGGTCTGCCAGGGGCATCACTGCACGGCTCACTACGAAATGAAATCTCTCCTTCACCTCCTCAGCCCGAGCCCACTGGGTTGTCACGTTCTGCAGTCCCAGGGCACCTACTATTTCCTGACAGACGCGTATCTTCTTGCCCACGGAGTCCAGCAGATGGAAATGCGCATTGGGGAACATGATGGCCAGCGGAATACCAGGGAAGCCACCTCCTGTGCCAAGGTCCATAATGCGGGTACCATCTCGGAAATTTGCTACTTGTGCAATGCCCAGCGAGTGCAGCACATGGCGCTCATAGAGGTTGTCTATGTCCTTGCGCGATATAACGTTAATCTTGCTGTTCCAGTCGCGGTACAACTCGTCCAGCATCCGGTACTGTTCCACCTGCTCAGCTGTCAGGCCCGGGAAATAGTGGGGAATCTGTTCAAAAGCCATTGTTCAAGAGGGGGTAAAGATCAATGTTTAAAGTTTAAAGTTCAAAGTTTAAGGTTCAATTATCAATTAAACTCATGTTCATAAAGTCCTTCAGGTCTTCGTAGGGCATGAATACGGAGATAGTACCCTCGGCATAGCTGGCAATCTCATAGGTGTTATATACGAAGGTTACTCCCTCAGCCTCAAGTGTGAAGTTCTGTTCAACATAGATGTCGCCCAGCATGGTTATGCTGGTCTTCTCCACCAGCTCATTGCGGTCCTTGCAGTTGTAGTCGTGCGCCAGCCGCATAGTAATGGCCTGTAAGAGTTGCTCCTCTTTGTCAGCCTTGAAGACATCAGCCTTCGAAAGCCGTTTGCCTGTCTTGCTGTCGATGTTCAGATAGTAGATGTCATGCGAGCCATGTGCACCGCCCAGATAGGTCTCCACGTATATTGAGTACGCAATACAGCCGGGTCGGGGATTCTTCGACAGATTACCCGATACGTACCATGTATATTGGCTGTTGGGCATTTCCTCATCGGGGTCGTAATACTCAGTCAACTCCTGTGTAAACACTTTGACGAGCGAGTCGGCATACAGCTGCATCGCCTGCCGTGGCTCAACGGATTCGCCTGCCAAGTATTCGCGGCAGATGGTTTGGTTAATAGCCTGTGCCAGCTGACTCTCACCCTTTGCAAAGGGCATGACCAACTGTATGTCGTAGCTGGGTACATCGTGCCCCTCAATCAGGTTCTTCTTTATGTTCAGCGACAGCGTATCAAATGTAATGCCCTCAGCCTGCAGGGTGCTATCGTTTATAATCAGGCCCTGGGCGGGCTGTTTCTTACGGTCGGTGCATGCCGTCATGCAGAGTGCGGCGGCCAACACCAGACTAATGTACTTGCTCCTGTTCATGATGTATAAAAATGTATATGGTTGCTATGATTCCAAGTATATACGGATAGTATAGATGGGGTATTATCTGCAGCGGATTCACTGAAGCCAGGCCACAGGCTATGAGCATCTGTGCACCGTATGGAATCAGTCCCTGTGCAAAACAGCTGAAGGTATCAAGCAGGCAGGCGCTGCGACGCGGATCGACACCGTAATGCGATGATATCTCGCGTGCCAGAGGGCCTACGGTCAGGATGGCAATGGTGTTGTTGGCCGTGCACAGGTCAGTCAGCGTCACCAGTGCGGCAATGCTGCATTCGGCACCCCGCCGCCCCCTAATGCGTCGCGTAAGCTGCTGCAGCAGGAAGTCTATGCCCCCTGCCTGACGGATGACACCGATAAGACCGCCAGCCATCAGCGTAACGATGATGAGCTCGCTCATGCCCATAATGCCTTCGCCCATAGCCTTCATGCCTCCCATCACATCAAAAGCACCCAATGCAAACCCCATGCCCAGGGCCATCAGAGTGCCCAGTGTCAGCACCAGCATGACATTCATGCCGGCAATGGCAGCGATGAGTACGAACAGGTAGGGCAGTACACGCACATAGTCAATTCCACCTGTTGCCGCTGTTGCATTCTGCTCATATCCTATGAAGGCATATAGCATCATCGTAATGATGGCAGCAGGCATGGCTATGCGCAGGTTCATGCGGAACTTGTCGCGCAGTTCACAGCCCTGCGTACGGGTAGCCATAATCGTAGTATCCGATATAAAGCTCAGGTTATCTCCGAAGTAAGCACCGCCCACAACTATTGCCACAATCATGGGCAGGCTCAGTCCCGTTTGCTGTGCCACTCCGGCTGCAATAGGCGTCAGCGCCGCTATAGTACCCACACTGGTGCCCACACTGAGCGAAACGAAGCACGAGGCCAGGAACAGGCCGGGCAGAATCAGTTTCTCGGGCATGAGGGCCAGCGTCAGGCTCACCGTAGCATCTATGGCTCCCATCCCCTTTGCCGTGGAGGCAAACGCACCGGCCAGGATGAATATCCATATCATCATCATCAGGCTTGACGAGCTGGCACCCTCCGTCAGCACGTCGAAACGCTCAGAAACAGAACGTCCCCTCAGTACAACCAGTGCATATAGGCATGACAGCAGGAAGGCCACCGTAATGGGCATGGCGTAGAAGTCACCCACAAGCACACTCAGTGCCAGATAGAGTAACAGAAAAACGATGAGCGGACTCAGGGCAAAGAACCCTCTGAGTGGAGATATTCTCTCTTCCATGCCGCGAAGGTATATCTTTTTGGGGAAATAATGAAGACAAAAAGGATAAAAACTTTTCAACTTTCACAATCTTTGCCATATTTTTGCCGATACTTGTACTTTTTTTACAGAAAAAGCATTAACTTTGCGGCCGAAAGTAAGAAATGATAATACAACAAGAATTCGATGAAGAATAAGATTGTAACGATGGGCGAGATAATGTTGCGCCTGTCAAGTCCCCAGGGAAAGCGCTTTGTGCAGAGCGACGAGTTCGATGTCAACTATGGCGGCGGCGAGGCCAATGTGGCCGTCAGCCTGGCTAACTACGGGCATGAAGCCTACTTTGTCAGCAAGGTGCCTGCACATGAGATAGGCCAGGCCGCCCTCAACAGCCTGCGTCGCTATGGCGTACACACCGACTATGTGGTGCGTGGTGGTGACCGCTTGGGCATCTATTATCTGGAGACGGGAGCCAGCATGCGTCCCAGCAAGGTCATCTACGACCGTGCCGGCAGCAGCATCAGCATGGCTACGCCCGAGGACTTCGACTTCGACACCATATTCCAGGGCGCTGCCTGGTTCCACTGGAGCGGTATCACACCAGCCATCAGCGACCAGAGTGCCGAGTGCCTCCGTGCAGCATGCCAGGCCGCCCGAAAGGCAGGCGTTACCGTGAGCTGCGACCTGAACTACCGCAAGAAACTGTGGACTCCCGAGAAGGCTCAATCCATAATGCGTCCGCTCATGGAATACGTGGATGTATGCATCGGTAACGAGGAGGATGCAGAGTTATGCCTCGGTTTCCGGCCCAATGCTGATGTGGAGAACGGCCAGACGGGTACCGAGGGCTACAAGGCCATCTTCCGTGGCATGATGGAGACCTTTGGCTTCCGCTATGTCGTCAGCACCCTGCGCGAGAGTTTCAGCGCTTCCCATAACGGGTGGAAGGCCATGCTCTATGACGGCAACGAGTTCTTCGTAAGCCGCCGTTATGACATACTGCCCATCACAGACCGTGTGGGTGGTGGCGATTCCTTCTCCGGTGGCCTCATACATGGCCTGGTCAGTGGCATGACGCCGGCCGACTCCCTCGAGTTCGCTGTGGCAGCCAGCGCCCTCAAGCATACCATCCCCGGTGATGTGAACCTGGTATCGGAAGCAGAGGTGATGTCCCTCATGAAGGGCAGTGGCAACGGTAGGGTAGAGAGATAACTAAAACATATATTTCTATGGCAAGATTCGATAAGGTAGCAGTCATCAGCAAGATAGGCCAGACGGGCATGGTTCCCGTATTCTACCACAAAGATGCCCAGGTGGCAAAGCATGTCATCAAGGCCTGTTACGAAGGTGGCGTACGAGCCTTCGAGTTCACAAACCGCGGTGAGTTTGCTCACGAAGTCTTTGGCGAACTGGCAAAATATGTGGCACAAGAGTGTCCCGACCTGGCCCTCGGCGTGGGCTCCATAGTCGATGCTCCCACGGCAGCGCTTTACATACAGTTGGGTGCCTGCTTCGTCGTAGGTCCCCTCTTCAATCCCGAGATTGCCGTAGTCTGTAACCGCAGGCTTGTGCCATATTGCCCCGGTTGCGGTACGGTCAGCGAGATAGGCAAGGCACAGGAGTTGGGGTGCGACCTGACCAAGCTATTCCCCGGCGACGTCTATGGTCCAGCCTTCGTAAAGGGTATCATGGCTCCCTGTCCCTGGAGCAAGATTATGGTAACGGGTGGTGTGTCGCCCACTCAGGAGAACCTTTCCGCCTGGGTTAAGTCTGGTGTATTCTGTGTGGGCATGGGCAGCAAGCTCTTCCCCAAGGACCGTGTAGAAGCCTGCGACTGGACCTACGTCACCGAGAAGTGCCGCGAATCGCTGTCATACATCCGGCAGGCAAAAGCATAGCATATTTCAGGTACCCGCATGACTTGTCCAATTCAACCGTATGAATCCATCAATTCAAACGTTTGAATTGCCCAACTCAACCGCTTAACTTTACCTTTGGCTGTGCCCCGGGGCACGCGACAATGTGGCCTGGGGCGCACGATCATGTGCCCCGAGGCACGTGATCATGTGGCTCGAGGCAACATCCCAATTGAACCGGGTGGTTTTCCCAATTGAGTCGAGCCGTTTTCCCATTTGAGTCTGGTATGTTGCCCATTTGAGTCTGACTCCAACCCAAGTTGACTGCTCTCGCTTACTCAGGACTTTGAGCAATGCGACCCTATTACTTCTCACTAACGCATCACTCATCCTTCAGCCCTCAGACTTCATCCCTCATCCACTCCCACTTCGTACACTCAGTTAATGGTTTCATACATTGATTCGTTTTTTTTCTTCCCTATTCCTTTGCACTATTAAAAAATCTTCTTAACTTTGCACCGTCCACTTGTCATTTTGGGTGGATTTTAGTCATAAATGACGCCCATATTGACGCTGAAAGCCCTTTGGGACCAAGGTTAGGCGGATAAAAATACATTAAAAAGCATTAGTACATGTATTATGACATATCTAAATCAGTTTCACAAGGAGGCGGTGGAGAGGAAACTCAGGAAAATCGCAGAATCAATGAAATCGCCGATGAACTCCGTAGATGCTGCCAAGTATATGAAGCGGAACTTCGAGTTGGCAAAAGCCATGTAAGCCAATTAGAGATTGAGCGACGGGTCGCAGAGCAGTATGCCAAAAATAATGGCATGTGGCTTCCCATGAGTAATGTTTTCGAACTTGGAGTGCCAGGACCATGCGGTAACGAAAACGACACTTATGTCTCCAATGATATCATCTACAAAGTAAATAATTTGCTGAATGTAAATGGCAGTATCTTGCATTTCCTTGAAAGACTTACTTGGCATAATAATCTTTTCTACGATACATCCTATACGATACATGCTTTTACCGGCTTCGAAGGACGTTCTGTAATGCCAGTATTGAAACAGCATCTGGTTAAAGATGCAGTACCTGCTACTCGCATAGAAATAGATACATATATGGCGGCTTTAGGATTTGAGAAACAGAATGATGAGGGGCGATATTCCAATAAAGATTTTCAAGTATGGGATTTAGTCCCAAGAAACGTGCTTAAAGATAAAGATGGTGATCTGTATATCGTTGATGCTGAAATAGCAAGAAACGAATAATGTGATTATAAAATCCGCTTCAGGGGGACATGTATAGAAAGTTCCACTTCGTACAATCAGTTAATGGTTTCATACATTGATTGAAATTTTTTCTTCTCTATTCCTTTGCACTATCAGAAAATCTTCCTATCTTTGCACCGTCCACTGGTCATCAGAAAAGAAGTATGACAACCAGGTTCCAAAGATTCACAAACATTGAGTGCTTCTTTTCAGTTCCTCCACCTCCTTTCAAAAAGGGGGGTTGTCAGGATCATA
Organism: uncultured Prevotellaceae bacterium; assembly: GCA_946407895.1. GTDB lineage: Bacteria > Bacteroidota > Bacteroidia > Bacteroidales > Bacteroidaceae > Physcousia. Next base: position 4,210 of record CAMJQA010000014.1, on the reverse strand, counting down.
CAAGTTAAATGCAATGCCTGATTTGTCTAGTTCCGACATGATTGATTTCACGGATTCACAGGATAGTTCTTCCTCATTTCCTTTCTGAGGAAGCAAAATGGACTTGAAATCTGGGTCAGATGGCTGTTTGTACTTCTCGTCCAATGCCAAATAAGAATACTTGTATGCTATCCTTATGCGTTTTACGATAGAACGATATGAGCCTGAAAGATCTTCAATTACGGCTTTGTATTCGGGACTCCCGGATATGGCAGTTTGAACATCTTCATCCCATTTCTCAAACCAGTAAGCGGCTCTCCAGTTAAGTTCTCGCAGATAATTATGTGCGCGAGTTGCATCCTTAAACATCATAGGGCTGAATATAATACGTCCCAGACTCGTGTAAGCACTACTGTCAAGTACCCTCTTGGGAATATCATTTCCTTCGACACAATACCTATGTACGATGCTGAAAAGGATGTCTTTGGCCTCTTCTTCTGAAATGGTCCCACCTGATTGATACAAAACCGACAAATAGTCTGCTGGCGTAAGTTTATCTTTCTCTATGTGAAAACCCTTCTTGCCGGTAAGTCTCAGACAGATATAGTAATAATCCTTTTCTACCGTGAACTCCTCCATGTGCTGTAATATGTACTTCTCAGGGAAGTAGCGGATTACAGGCCACGAGCATCTGTATTCGTGATGCTTCTCCCATAATTCCTTTACTCGGTGCTCAAAACTTTTATCCCAGTAATAAACCAGCTTCGAATATGCCCATTGCCTGTCCGTCTTGCCCGATTCCAGGAATGCAGAAAGAATTTTCTTCTGATCTTTCCAGTCCAGATAATTGAATCGTATTTGTATATCCTTACGCGATTCACAGACCTTGCCACTGTCTTTGTTGGTGAAGTCTCTTATCAACTTTGAAATTGGCGTATTATGCCTTCTTGTATTAAAGTTTTCCATATCATGATTTGTGTGGATTGAGTTCAAGAAATAGTCCTTAGTCATCTGTTCCCTGTTCTTCCTCTGTCTCATCAGTGTCTTCGCCAGTAAGAACTCGATAGACAAGCTTGTGAGCTGCAATTATGACAGTCCATTCGATGAAGAATATGAACGCTCCGCCTGTGTCGGCAGCAGCTATAATGAGAGTACCCAATCCAAACAGGAATGCGTCAAGTAAAAGGGTTAAAAACAAAGCAACATAACGGTTGAGTTTCATACGAATTGATATTAATTTGTTTAACAATAATTAAATAGGCAAGACGCGTACTTGTTTGTTCTGCGTGTTGTCGGCTGCAAAGGTATTAATTCTTCGCGGCCCTCACAAGGAAAAAGTCTTCACAAGCCTTGTGGAAATGAAAATTTATTCCCAAACCAATAAGTTGCGGGGCAAATCAATCTTCTTAGGCTCACCTCTAGTGCCATATATATAATAGTGCTCCGCCAGATTCTCGTCAAATTGTGACACGAAGGAACCTCGTATGCGAGCACATTTCTCATTGATAGAGTTTAGCAGTGGATTTGTAACATCATCAATGCTTTTCAACACCCTTTCGTTAAGTCCCATAGGCTTTATCATTTGGTAAATCTCAGCCAGTTCCTTTCTGTAATCTGTGAGATGCTTGAAAACGATACCCTCTGGGTGCTTGAGAAACAACAGATAAACAGCCTTGTTTAATGGTTCCATCTTTATTTCCATGTTATCATAGTCGGGGAGCAGAATGCGCATATCTTTTGTAATGACAAGTCGGCTAAGTTCCTGTTTTTCCGTGAAAAGTTTCATCAATAACTTTCGTGAGATACCACGTTGTTCTAATTTCTCTACTCTTTCGCGTATCTCATCTATCAAATCCCTTATTTCCCAATTGAATTGTTCATCTGCATAGTCTTCTGTGGGCTCTGCATCTTTAGGCGGTCTTTTAACAGTACAACAAAATCCAGATGTATGTTTACGGAATGCTTCTTTCGCTATATCCCCTATCTGCTGCAAGATATTACCATCGTCAGATTCCTCTAAGGGATAATATGTGGCATGCAAGTACTTTGCTCCATGATTTTCGCTCCATCCAGAGCATGACATCAAACCATGCGTGAGCTTTGCAGCATCCTTTGGATAACATAACTCATCTAATAGTGAGGACGTATCTATTCCACTATTCTCATCCAGGGTTCCCTTGGAGCCAGGGTTCCAATATCTGAGTACATCCTCGTTTGTCAGTCCTTTCACACACGCAGGCAGATATATCACGCGAATGTCATGTTTTAGATGAATTACCGGGTGGCGCTTGAAGAAGTTATTCAGCACCGTGCTGTATTCGTTCTCAATATACACTAAATCTCGCCATTCATTCCCGTCCAACAGTTTTCCATAGACCTCAAACTTTTTATTCCCATCAAGCGCCCTTGGAAGTTCATCTCTCCGCAGTTCCCCTTTTTCATAGGCCGTTTTTATTCGGTTATATTCTTCTTCTTCACGTTTCTTCTCCTCTTTTCGTTTTCTGATTTTCCTATAATGCCGAATAAATCCCCCGTCTTCCCATACATCTGCTATATACATGCTTGCTTCAACTCCGAAATAAAAGAGCAGTGCAGGTATGAAAAAGAATGCTAATGCCAATTCTCCCCAATTGGGTTTCCCTTTCTCTTTCCATTCTTTAAAAAATTCATATGCACCTACGATGAAGAACACACAAGAGATAATTCCTATGATTATTAGTATGATTTGCCAGGTATTCATATCGTTGTTCGTCTATAATGTTTGAGTTGTTGGTACAAAGGTACAAATAAAAATCCATTATCCATGAGAGATTAAGAAAAAAATGGGTTTACAAGCCTTGTGGAAATGTTTTTTTAGGCAATTATGCACATCATTAAAAAATTGTTTGTATCTTTGTGGTCGAAAGCCAAGTTGTCGAACAGTAGATACAACGTCACAAGGTGGCGACAATATTACCATAGGTCCCCATGACCTTTCAAGGACTTGCCGCAATAATATAGAAGAAGCAATAGGAAAAGAGACAAAAACGTTATAACGATATGGCAAAGATGAAACCAAAGGAGTGTGGCTATCAGAAAATACGGGATGGCTTCGAGAGTGTAGGGCTTCCCATGCCCGAAGTCGAGAATTTCTGTGGCGGCGTCAGAGTATCGTTTAAGAGAAAAAATATGAATGGAGGACATATAAATGTCCTAGGAGACACAGACGACATTTCGGCGAGTCAACTCACTGAGCGTCAGAGACGAATCGTTGACAGAGTTGTAGAGACGGGTCAATGGAATGTCCTAGAAAATGTCCTAGAAACGTCCGCTACACTCGCTGCCTTATTAGGAGTTGATGCCAGAACCATCCGGCGCGACCTAAATACTTTGCAATCGAAAGGGGTTATACGCCGTGACGGGCCTGACAGAGGTGGACGTAGGGTTATTCTAAAAAAGATAGAGTCATGATTATCATTGAGTCAAAACGGAAGAAGCCTGCCACAATATTGAAAAAGTATCCGGATGCGATATTGGCAGACGTAACTAGCAGCGCGAAAGATGACTTAGTCAAACTGAGTCCGTTCTATCCCCATGGAGGTATTCCTGTGCCGTTTAGCGAGGGCTATACGGCAACGTGTGTGGAGGTTATTTGGCAAGGACAGAAGGTGTTTGAAGGGGCAGATGTGGACACGAAATACAATCACAAGACTTGTGGTAATATTTTTTCTGATTATTATGTATTTCATTACAAATATATTCATATCTTTGTGAACTGAAAAAAAGCGATACGAAACAAGGATACCTCAAACGAAAAGTTTATGGCACAATGGCATAAGATAAAAATACAACGAGAGAATGGCGAGACTGTTGATGCTCAGGCTCCAATCATTGTCTCTGCAAGCAGAAGTACGGATATTCCAGCCTTCTATGCTGACTGGTTCTTCCATCGACTGAAGGTAGGCTATTCTGCATGGACGAATCCATTTAATGGCGTTATGAGTTATGTGTCTTATCAGGAAACTCGCTTTATTGTGTTTTGGTCAAAGAATCCTCGTCCTTTGCTCGATCATCTTGACTATCTCGAAGAAATGAATATCGGTTGCTACATCCAATATACGCTGAATGACTACGAAAAGGAGAAACTGGAACAAGGTGTGCCTGCTCTTCAGCAGCGTATTGATACCTTTAAACAACTTGTTGACAAATTAGGAAAAGGTCGTGTCGTGTGGCGCTTTGACCCGCTGATACT
>CAMJQA010000013.1 GCA_946407895.1 uncultured Prevotellaceae bacterium | reverse complement strand
GGTATCAGGCGACGCACTGAATATGCCGACCCGGAAGCACACGAAAAGGCCTTTTCCCGCTAAAGACTGTAAAAACTATTAAAAAAAGTGGTCTCTATCCTATTATATGCCCAATATACTACATGGAGTTTTTTGCGTTTTTATCTGTCAATCTTTCACCGAGCCATATAATTAGCTGACATTCACAGCCTTGCCGTGTGACAGATGGTGTGACAGATGTGACAGATCTTTTGCGAAGGTGAGTATGCGTAGGGGAGGGGCGAGCCGAAGACAGTCAAGCGTTTGAGTTGGGCAATTCAAACGTTTGACCAGGCGGATTCATACGGGTGAATTGGGCATGTCATGCGGGTGCCTGACTGTAAGCCTTGAAGTGCTTTATATGGGTTTGGGTTTCTTCGGGCTCAGCTGAGTCGTGACGGCCGAAGACAGAGTCAACGGCGTTGTTTTGGCAAAACATCGGCGTAGGAAGGGTAAGACAACGGCGTTGTTTTTAAACGCTGACTTGTCTTGACACGACAAAAAAAGGAGCCTCCGGCTTCTTGCCGAAGGCTCCCTCTTATCATTAGTTAGCTTGGTTATCCTGTTCTTACTTAACCAGGACTTGAGCTGCGCTCGAGCTCCTTCCCGTTCGGCCATTCGTAAGCAAGCTTACGACGGCTCTTACTTAACCAGGACCTTGACTCCATTGAGGATGTACATGCCCTTGCCCAGAGACTTCAGGCTGTTGAGCGTAGCACCCTTGCGGAGCAGCTTACCGTCTATGCTATAAACATCGCCGGGCTGGCTGATCTTCTCGATGGCAGCAGGAATGGCCTCAATGCCGAGAGCCTTATTCAGCTCCTCGCCCAGGAAGATGGCGAAGTCGTAGTTGCCGTCGGCTGCTATCTCCGGGCAGGAGAAGGCATCCAGCACGGCGCTGTTGCCGCTGATGTAATAACCGGTCTTTCCGATGCATTCGGCATGGTTGCCGCTGAAGTAAATCTCATGCTCCTGGAGCGTATGGTCGGTCAGGCAACCGATTACGCCATTCACGTTCTTGCCCTCAACAACCAGTTCGGGATCGGCGGGCATGGTGAACTTCATGGGCTCTGCATCCTCCTTCTCGGAGTTATAGGCCAGCGTGTCGCCGTAGATGTAGAATGCGGGCTCGCCGGCGGGGATGGTCTGAACCTCCTTCAGGGCCAGGAATGCGCCCGTGTCGGTGGTGTAGCGGCCTACGGGGCTGTAAGCCTTGCCGTCGCCCTGGTTGGTGATGGACACGCTGTTGCACCAGTTGTAGATCCTGCCGGGCTTAATCTCCTTCCAGAAGCTGAACTCGCCAGCCTCGACGGGCTCTGCCTCGCGGATTACAAGGCCGGAGTTGGACTGGGGCGTATTAACATTCCAGGTAACCAGGCGATGGTTCCAGTTCTGAGAGTGCAGGTAGGTTACGTCCTTGCCATCTACATTCTTGCCGTGGAGCAGGTTCCTGTCGTATCCGGCAGCCTTCCACTCGAAGAATGTGGGAACGAGCTTGAAGAGCACATCGTTATTATTGGCATCCTTGGCGTTCACGAACAGGCCGGTGCCCTTGTTCTGGATGGCATAGGAAACAGCAGGTCCTGCAGGTCCGTCGGGCAGCACTGCCATGCCCTCGGCAGCGTTAACCTCGGCCTGATAGGCCTTGTATGCCTGGGTGGCAGCAGAGAAGTTCTCTGCGGTAGCATCCTTCAGGACAACCTTGTTGGCAGCCGTGAAGGCCTGCTGGAGGGCCTTGGCACCATCGTTCATGGTGGCTGTTACAGGATAGATCTGGAACTCGGAGGCGTGGAAGTAGGTGAACTTCACATTGTAGTCGTCAGCCGTCAGACCTTCTGCAAACGGGTCGAACTCGATATTGCTACCGCCATCGGTGCCATACCTGTTCGTCATGATGAAGCGCAGATGGCTGTATGTGCCGTTCAGGTCGATGGGCTGGCTGGTAGCGGGAGTGGTGGCGTTGGTGTAGGGCGTCTCAACGTAGCCGATATTGGTCCACTGCTCGGCATCGTTACTACCCTGCACATACATGCGAACCACATGACCGTTGCCCGAATTGCGGCGGCCTACATAGAGCTGGATGAGGCCGGAAACGGGCTCGTTGAGGGCAACCTGCAGATAGGGCACTACGCAGAACTGCTTGGAGTAGTCGCTGTGCCAATAGGTACCGAAGTCGCCATCGATGAGGCACCCGGTCTCGAGCTTCTGACCGTCATTGCCGGGATAGGAAGCGTTGCTTGAGAACTGAGAAGCCTCAGTAATCAGCGGCTCACCCTGCTGGTAAGTGGTGTTCATGTCGAGAGCCATTGACATATTGTCCTTCACCTCTGCGAAGGAAGCGGTATAGTCGTCCTGCACAGCCTTGTTGGCCACGAAGCGGAAGAGGCTGGCATCCTTGTCGCTGATCATCTCATCGTCGATGAAGTACATACCTGCATCTTCGCGAATATCGTCGGCGGTCATGGGCTCTACGTCAACGAGCTTCTGCGTTACATTGCCGGCTTCGTCCTCCCGGTCCTCATAGACCATCTGACCGGCCACTACATAGTTACCCCACTGCTGAGGCTGGTTTTCAATGTCGGAAGCAGGCGAGCCACCAGACTTATCGAGCCCGTATGCATCGAACATCTCCTCGGTGGGATACATGAAGCGATACCACTTGTCGGTAGTGATGCCATTGGCCTTCTCCATCACGCTCTTGGTCATGGCCTTCAGCATGACAGCATACTTGTGGCTCTGGGCAGCGGTATACTTACCGGCTACATCATAGGCCTTAGCCTCATCATAGAGCTTCTGGTATGCAGTGGCAATGTCGGTGCTTGCCCATTGGCCGGGTTCGGAACCCTGCACCACACCCTTGGCCGTATTGGCATAGCTGGCCAGTGCATTGCGCAGCTCGGCGGGGTCAACCATAGCAGCCAGGAAGGCCTCATAGGCATTCAGCAGCTCGGTGTATGTGTTGAAGGTGATGTCGTTGTCTGCGGTAGCCAGGTTGGCATTGTAGGTGTCCTCGAGCTTCTTGGATATCTCGCCCAGGGTGACGTACTGCGAGTTGGGGTTCTCGCGAACGGTGTAGAACTGCAGCTCGGCAGTGTGCCAGTAGATGCGGAACTCGGTGCGACAATCGGTAACGACGAAACGTATGTTCTCGTAGCCCGTCTCGATGTTGAAGACAGGTGTGGTGAAGTCGGAACCGTTAGTGGCATTTCCGAGCTCCAGCTCTATCATTTCAACCCAGTCCTCATCGGCTGCTTCAGGGTCGTTAGAGCCCAGGAGCTTAACCTTGGCGGGATTGTCGGAATCAATAGCTCTGCGGCCGATGTAGATTTCGCAATCGCCTACGAACTCGCTCATGTCTGCAATCTGCAGCCAATGGTTGGCATCGTCGGGGTGTTCACCGTGCCAGTCGGTGTGCCAGAACGTACTCTTGTCGCCATCGATGATATTCCCGATGTTCTTACCCTCGTCCCTATCGCTATATGGGCTGGAGAGCTGGTCGGCAGAGGTAATCATAGCGGTGCGCTTCACGTCCTTTGACTCCTCCAGGGCAGCCAGCACCTTCTCGCGCAGCTCGGCATTCATCTCAACAAGTTCGTTGTGGTTGCTGATGGGGCCATAGAATGCATTGTAGGCCTCGAGCAGGGCCTGATAGTCCTCCTCGGTGAGGTCTGCATCGGCGATTGCCAGGTTGGCCTCGTAGGCAGCTACCAGAGCGGGACCCAGGTCGCCCATTGCATTGTAGCGCGAGTTGGGGTTCTCCCTGAGGGTGCTTATCTGCAGCTCGGCAGCGTGCCAGTAGCGGCGGTCGCTGGGAGCGCAATGTACAGCATTCAGGCGGATGTACTTATAGGCCTTGTCTATGTGGAAGTCAACAGTAGCCTCCTGGCCAGAAGCGCCATTGGGTACGTCCAGGGTAATCATCTCTGCCCATTCCTCGTCGGGAGCATCGGGATTGTCTGAACCCTTGATGAGGAATACGGTCGGATGGTCGTTGTCTGTGGCTCTGCGAGCTATGTAGAGCTGGCAGTCGCCAATCATCTCGTCCATATCGGCAATCTGCAGGTAGTGGTATTCGCCGCCTATGTCATCGCCGGACCATACGCTGTGCCAGAATGAAGCCTTGTCGCCGTCGATGAGGACACCGGCAGACAGGTCACCGCCATCGCGCGAGCCGCCGCAGTCGTTCTGGCTGTAGGGCGAGGAGAACTGCTCGGCAGCGGTTATCAGCGGAGTCTTGATGGGATCCTTGGTCACCGTCAGAGCCTCCTGTACCTGAGCACGCAGTACGTTCGTCTTCATAATGAGCTGGTCGTGGCTCATCACGCTTTCCTCGAAGTCCTTGATGAGGGCTTCTGCCTCTTCGTCGGGCACATATTCCAAGTACCATTCGCTGGTACCCTTGTCGGTCTCGTAGGGAGCGCCCATGTTATAGGTACCGCTCCAGAAACCCAGTTCCAGGTCGGCACCAGAGTCGGTACCCTTGTTGTGGCCCAGCTGGTGGACATACTTGTCGGAATGGCGGGGCTGATTGGCCAGGCGGATGTAGAAGATATCCTTCGTATCGCCAGTGCCGTCGGCGTTTTCTACATACTCTTCGCCTGCATAGTCGAATACCACATGACTTCTGTCATTCTCGGCATCCGTGAGAATCATACGGCCCTGTTCTATGGAGGAGAAACTGATGAAGGTCTTCAGGCCGGCATTCTGCATGATAATGCTGTCGTTGTCCTGAGTGAGTTTCCACAGGAAGTTGGCCCTATCCTTCTTGACGGTACCAAACATACCCTTGTTCTCGTAATCGGGGTCGATGGATGCCAGGATGGCCTTATCTACGCTGCCGTCTGCTGTCTTATAGCGCAGGTTGGCGATGATACGGTAGTAGCCGTTCTTGGGGAGGGAATAGGGTACCTCGCTGTCCAGGAGAACCTGATACAGAGAATCGGCATCAGCCCTCAGGGTATTAGCCAACTCCAGCGTGGGCGCATTGGGGTCGTCGGGGAAGTTATATACCCCGTTCAGGATGTTGTCCACATAGGTAGATACCTGCTGCAGGATGCTGAAGAACTTCTTCCAGGTGTCTACATCGGCCAGCTGGCCGAATCCCTGACCTACATTGATGGTCTCGCCTTCTCCGGTATCGAATACGTATGTCTCGTAGTCGATGTAGATACCGTTCAGCACGCCGTAGATCTGGGCCTGCTCAGATGGTTTCTCGAACGACCATACATAGGCCGGTTCGTAGGAGTAGCAGGGCACGGGATCCAGGTCTGAACCTTCCTCTACCTCATAGTACCAGAAGGCACGTCCTGCGTCGGCCCAACTGCTGGTGCCGAAAGCCGTATTACAGGAGCGGATGGCAATCTTGCCCTCTGCGTTCATGAAGGGCACCTGGCGCTCCCAGTCGTTACGGTCGTTGGAGGAGTCCTGACGATAGGAACCAAAGTTCAGGTTGCACTTGTCGTCGGTCAGCGTGGAATTGGAGAACCAGCTGTTCGTACCGCCGTCGAGCTTCAGGCCAACGTCGAAGAGGGCACCGCCCGTGGTCTTGGTTACCTTGAACAAGCCAGCGTTATCCTCCAGGTTGGTCAGCCCACCGCCGGTGGTTACATAGTACTTGTTCCCGTTCACTTCCGTTGCGATGTAGTAGGATTCACCATCGGTGATGGTTTCCATCGCAGCGTCATACTCAGATTTTGGTGGGTCGTCTGCATAAGCATTACCCGAGATGAACATTGTTGCTATGGGGAACAACAACATCATCAGAATGAAGTAACGTTTTCTCATTGCTTGAAATTTAATTAGTTAGATAGTTATTAATAGTTTAAAGTTTGTATTTTGGTTCACTTTTTAGTGAGTTCTGTTTCCTTTTTATGGGGTTTAGAATGCAAAGTTAGGTTTTTTATTGGAAAAGCCCCATATCTCCATTAGTAGATTTTTTGATATTTAGCATTATTTAACATCTTTGCTCTCCTAATGACCCTGTTGCTAGCTCCGATTGGGGCGAAAAGATTATCTTACATATACCTTTTTGCCATTCCTGATGTATATACCGCTGGTTGGATGACTCACTCGCCGTCCGGCCAGGTCATAGAGCAGGCCATCCTGAGTCATCTTGCCCTGCTGAGTCTTCTGGATGCCGTCTGTGATGCCGCCCTCCAGGATGCGGAATGTAGAGCCGTTGTCGGTGGGGCTGCTTTCGCTGTCCCAGAACTTAAGCGGCCCGTTGCCGCCGCCGAACTGGTTGATGCAGGTATAGGGCGTGCCGGGTATTCGCAGCACGAAGCCATCTCCGTTGGGCTGCAGGTCCCAGGCATATTCCCCTGGTCGCATTACTGCCTGGTCGCCCTCGGCCGTCAGGGTCTGCTCCATTCCCGAGGTGCGGTTATAAACCAGCACATGATAGGGGTCGCCGCCAAAGGCCCATAGATAGCTGTCTGAGGCAAGCGTCTTCTCGTCGGCCCACCCTACGGGGTAATAGGGCTCGCTCTGCTGCTTGCCCACATAGTAGTCGCTGCGGATAGTCATATTGTACCAGTGCACAGTATCAGCTGTGGAGAAGAGGAATGGTCCGCCCCATTCTACTTCGTAGTCGATAGTTACATCCTCGGTTATCTCGTATGGAAGATCAGCGGGTTCCCGCAGAGATACATAGGCATTGCTCCACTGGCTGGAAGGCTCGGGTGGCAGGGAGCCGAAAGGCATGAGGCGTTCCTCGCTTCCGACGACGCGTCCATTGAAAAGGTAGCGGTTAGTGACGGCCAGCAACGACTGCGAGGCCAGTTCCAGTGCTTCGGTGGGGTCGAAGTCGCCCACTTCCTCTATGAGCCACCGGTTCCCGGCATCGGCTGTGTTCCATCCGTTGATGACCAGGTCGGAGCCGCTGTTGTTGAAGTAGAGTGTCTCCCCATAGTCGCTGGTTACGGACATCATATAGAGGTATTTGCCGTCGGCCTTCGAGGGGTCGAAGGTGATAGGCGTGCCCAGGGTGTTCACCCAAAGTCCGTTGTTATAATAAGCCAGGAACATCTTGGTTACGGGGCTGTAGAGATAGTTGTTCCCCTCTATGCCTATGATGGCAAACTGGCCGTCCTCCTTGGGCGCATTGGTGCGTACCTGTCCTACGTCGAGTCCCGTATGGTCGGCATTCAGCACCAGGCTTCCGCGACGGCACCGAAGGGTATACAGCTTGTTGTTGTCGAAGGATACGTAATCTAAGGGTTCCGGCATATCGGGGCGCCGGCCTGAGAGGAGGTCGGCGTAGATTTGTTCCGAACGCGTCTTCAGCCAGTTTGCAGCCGTCTGGGCCTGCCGTGCATAGTTTGTATTGTCGCCCCATACGCTGCGGTTCGCATTGAAGGAGTTCCGTGCAAAGTCATAGTAATCTTGGCAGTACTCCAGAAGTTCCTGCAGGTCATTCTCCATGAATTCCTCCCACAGCTGGATATATACCTTGTCGAGCGGGGCATACTTGAAGCGCAGGTCGCGGATGAACTGTACCACTTCCATATTTGGCGCATCAATCCAGTAGTTGCTGGTGGCTTCGTTCACGAAGTAGTTTCCGTATCGTTCGTAGCCAAAGCCCCAGTCGAGATCCCAGACAGGACCGAAGACATACTTGCTGGTGTCCGACTCGAAGCTCTCGCGATAGCAGAAAGTGCTCTTGGGATGGTAGAACTCGTAGTTGACGATTAGCTCGTTGACCATCATATACCGCACGAGCTGTTCGATATCGACATAGCGCGAAATATCGCGCCCCCGGTAGAGGGTGTTCATGAAGCTATTGAAGTCGGCAGCAATCTGCTCGAGTGTCAGTCGTGTAGTACCCTCGCTGAAGTCGGGCTCCTTCACGTTGATGGGCAAACCGTATGGGGTGGAGTAGAACTTCTGCCCGTATGGCTCGTCGAAGTAGGAATCCAGTTCCAGCATTGCTGCGGCACTCTCGTCCTCCAGGTCCACGCTGTTATTGGAGAAACCCACCTTCTCGGTCAGGTTGTAACTGCCTCGGTACTGCCCGTTCACATAGAGGTCCACGGGCACGATATGGTTGGCTGCCGCAGCCCCCATCAGGTTGGCAGCCTTCATGCCTATGGCGTTCGACATCAGGGAACCCGTCTGGTAGTTAGAGAGCAGCACCCACGACTTACCTGCAGTCATTCCCAGCGGCTTCACCTTCTCTGCGAACTTCAGTCGGTAGGGTTTCTTGGGCCATCCCCAGCTGCTGTTTCCGCGGCCCTTTATCTGTACGGCCGTTGTCTCCATCGAGGGGAATATGCCGTGTCCGTCTATGCGTATCTCGGCATCCTTGAACACCGTCTTGCTGGTGATGCTCTGCCCGTCAGCGGTATTGATGTAGATAGTGGGCACCTCGGCCTTGTCTGTTAGCCATTCCACACGAACGCAGAGGCCTCTTCCGTAGGGCTTCATCGCATAGGAGGCGCCCTTCGTTTCGTTCTCGGGCAGCAGGATGGTGCACCCCTTGGGGGCTATCAGGTAGTAGATGTCCTTGTCGAAGCGCAGGCGGCTCTCCTTGCTTGACTGCAGTATGCCGTCCACATAGACCTCGGCGCCTTCGCCTGTCACCTTGAAGGAAGGGGTCAGCCGCTTCCCTATGGCACTAACCGTCAGGAAGACCGTATCGCCCCGTATCTCGCCGATGGCATCGGTGAAGAGCTGGTCGTTGAACTTATTGTTGAACTTGAAGGACTCGAAGGTGGGAAAGTTGGCCGGAGCCTTCTCGCTCACCGAGTCCACCTCGGCGAGGTCGTACGCGAACTCCTGGCCTATGCTGGTTTCGATGCGTAGCTTTCCGTCGGCTTCGGAGTGGCTGCTTACGATGTCAAGAGGATAGGCCTCTATGCGTCCGTCGGAGAGGAATACATGCAGCGCCTCGGGGAAGGCGATGGCATTCGAAGGTTCTTCCACGGGTTCCGAGCCGCCTTCCTTCGGGTAGAAGAGATATCGTTCGTTGGCCGCCGAGCCTCCGCTGCCCTTGTAGGTTCCCATCAGGTTGGCTCCGCCCCGCAGGTTCCAGTAGTATTCAGGATTGGCTGCACTCTGTATGCAGTATGCGCCGTCCTGCCCCTGCATAATGTTCCAGAACTCTGCCTTGTCGCCCTCCGACTCGGTGGCAAGCGTCATGTACTTATAGTACCTGTCAACGCGGTTCGTGGTAAAGACGAGGAACTGCCCCGATGCCTCGTTGCGGAAGGTGTATCCCGATGGGGTACTGGTAACGACCCAGTATGCATCTGCCGTCCGGGGCTGTCCGTCCGTAATATAATATATATAGGGGTCCGCCTCGTGATAGGCTCCCAGGCCCAGGTAGCCCTCCACAGTTGTGTTGGAGATGTAATATACGCCGTCCTCAATCGGTGAGCCGGCCAGGATGGCAGAAGGGAAGAATCCCAGTAATGCAAAAATGCATATTAAGAGGGTTAAAAACCTTTTTCTCATGTCGTTTCGTGTTGTTTTGGGCGCAAAGATAATATTTTTTTTCTGTATTTACCTTCCAAAAGGGCCAATTTTATTTGTCCTTTTATAAATAATATGTATATTTGCCGAGAAAAAACTATTTGTAACCTAATTTATAAACCTTAATGTAAGTATTTTATGAGAAAAGTCTTATCTCTCCTGTTGCTTGCAATAGCAACAATTTTTTCCTACGGCAATGCGTATGCAGCAGATCCGGACAAGGCTCTGTATGAAGCTGCTATGGCTGCCATTACTGATGGTGGAACCTACCACATCACGACTGAGGTGGAAGGCACCAAGTTTTATCTGGCTGCAAACGGCGCCCTGACCAGTGTGGCAGCCGATGCCTGCATCTACACGCTCCAGGTGGCTACTGGCGGCGGCCTTTATGACGAAGGCATTAACATTACCGGTGGCAATGGACATTACTCCAACACCACCCTGTCTGGCGACCTGGCTAACCTGAAGCCCGGTACGGGCGTGTTCCGTCAGGACGGCGGCAACGACCGTAACGACTGGGAGCGCCAGGTGTTCTATCTTGACGAGGCTGGCAAGTATGCCATTCGTTCCTGCAATGTCCCCTATGGCGAGAGCAGCTGGAACGATGCAGGCCGCGCCTTCTGGACCTACGAGGTTAAGGAAGCCCAGCCCGATCCCTGCTACACCTACGAACCCGCTTTCGTCTGGAACCTGGAGGGCGTAGTTGCCGTAACCGTGACCTACCAACTGGTTGAGACCGACGGTACGGCCGTTTCCTCCGTAACCAAGAAGCAGGTGGAGGGCAGCGAAGTCATTGTTCCCGCATCCCTCCTTTCCAACATAGCATACAGCTATGATTATGAGGGTGGCACGGTAGGCAACGAGGACTGCACTATTACCATCACCCGCACTCCCAAGAAGGTTGTCAGCGCCCTGGATGAGCTGAGCAATGCAAAGAGTTACAAGATTGCCTGCGACCGTGGTAGGCTCCTCACCAAGAACGGCTACCTGGCCTCTACGGCTCATGGCACCCTCACGAATGCAGAGGCTACTGAGTTTGCCGTTATCAGCTACAAAGATAACTACTATCTCTATAGCGTGGCCGACAAGATGTTCGTCACCAATACCGGTGCTCTGGCTGCTGTTCCCACTCACCGCGAGGCTGATGCCGTCCAGATGGAGGACATGGGCAGCAATTACTTTATGTTCTACTTCAATATGGAGAACGGACAGAAGTTTGGCCTGAATACCAATGGTAACGACCCCTATGGATATGTCATCAACGACTGGATGACTGCCGACCCCGGTAATAAGTATTATATGGTTGAGGAGGCTGACTTCGATGCCACCGATGCCCTGTTTGCACTTGACAACATTGAGTATGTAGCCGCTATGGCTTCTATTACCGACGGTGGTACCTACCGTATCGTTACCGAGGTGGAGGGCACAAAGTTCTATTTGGCTGCTAACGGCGCCCTGACCAGCGACAAGGCTGGCAGCTGCATCTACACCCTCAACAAGAGCACGGGTGGCGGACTCTATAATGAGGGTATCGAAATAGCCGGTGGAAATGGACACTTCTCCAACACGACGCTGTCTGGCGACAAGGCCAACCTGAAGCCTGGTACGGGTGTGTACCGTCAGGATGGCGGCAACAACCGTAATGACTGGGAGCGCCAGGTATTCTTCCAGAACGCAGAAGGCTTGTACGCCATCCGCTCCTGCAATGTCCCCTATGGCGAGAGCAGCTGGAACGATGCAGGCCGCGCCTTCTGGACATACGAGGTTGCCGATGCACAGCCCGATCCCTGCTACACCTACGATATGGCCTACCTGTGGCAGCTGGAGACCGTTGTCACCCTGCCCGTCACCTACCAGCTCGTTGAGGCTGACGGTACGGTTGTTTCATCCGTCACTCAGAAGCAGGAGGCCGGCAGCCTGATTAGCGTTCCCGCTTCCCTCATGACAAACTTCGCCTACGATTACACTTACCCGTCTGGCGCCATCGGCGATGAGGCTTGCACTATCAACGTTACCCGCACACCCAAGCCCGGTTACATCCTTGCCCTGGGCGACCTGAGCAACGCCAAGACCTACAAGATTACCTGCGACCGCGGTAAGTTCCTCACCAAGGATGGCTACCTGGCCTCTACGGCCCACAATACCCTTACCTCAGCCGAGCCCAGCGAGTTTGCCGTGCTCCGCTACGGTGGTAATTACTATCTCTATAGCGTGGCCGACCAGAAGTTCGTCACCAACACCGGCGAACTGGCTGAGATGCCTGTACATGGCACAGCCGATGCCGTACAGATTGAGGCCCGCGACGGTTGGGCTGCTCCCTACTTCATGTTCTACTTCAATATGCCCGACGGACAGAAGTTTGGCCTGAACACCAACGGCAACGACCCATACGGATACGTTATCAACAGCTGGATGACTGCCGACCCGGGTAATATGTACTACATGGTTGAGGAGGCTGAATTCGACGCTACTGAAATCCTGAAGGCCCTCGACGACAAGTACTACGAGGCAGCCATGGCTGCTATTGAGAACGGTGGCAACTACCGTATCGTAACAAACGTGAACGGTACCAAGTACTATGTAGCCACAAACGGCGCACTGACCAGCACCAAGGGCGCTGGCGCCATCTTCACCCTGAACAAGAGCACGGGCGGCGGCCTGTATAATGAGGGTATCGAGATAGCCGGTGCCGACGGACACTTCTCCAACACCACGCTGCTCAATGACCTGGCCAACCTGCATCCCGGCACGGGTGTGTTCCGTCTGGACGGCGGCAACAACCGCAACGACTGGGAGCGCCAGGTATTCTTCATGGACGGTGGCGGCAAGATTGCCATCCGTTCGTGCAACACCCCGTACGGCGAGACCAGCTGGAACGATGCAGGCCGCGCCTTCTGGACCTACGAGGTTGCTGATGCAGAGCCCGATCCCTGCTACACTTATGAGGCAGCCTACATCTGGCAGCTTGAGTCGGTCAGCGAGATTGTCAACGTCACCTATCAGCTCTACGAGAGCGACGGCACCACCAAGGTCGGCAACCCGCAGACCGTGAAGCAGGAGGCTGGCGACGATGCCTTCGTGCCCTCCTCTATGTCCAACACTAACCTCTATGACTACGAGATTCAGGGAACTATTGGCAGCGAGGATTGCGAGATTGCCATCATCCGCACCTTCAAGGCCGGCGTTGTTATGGATCTGGCCGACCTGACGGACGAGAAGGCTTACCTCATCCGTTGCGACCGCGGCGCCCTCCTCACCAAGGACGGCTACCTGGCCTCTACTGCTCACAATACCCTCACCGGCGCCAAGGCCAGCCAGTTTGCCGTCATCACCTACGAAGGCAACTACTATCTCTATAGCGTGGCCGACAAGATGTTCGTCACCAACACCGGCGCCCTGGCCGCCACGCCTACTCACGGCACGGCCGACGCCATCCAGATTGAGGCTCGCGACGGTTGGGCAGCTCCCTACTTCATGTACTTCTTCAACATGGAGAACGGCGAGAAATACGGCCTGAACACCAACGGCAACGACCCATACGGATACGTTATCAACAGCTGGATGACTGCCGACCCGGGCAACATGTACTATATGGTTGAGGAGGCCGACTTCGATGCAACCGATGCCCTGAAGGCTCTCGACAGCCAGTTCCATCCCACTGTTACTATCGGCGAGGCCGGTTATGCCACGCTCTACCTGCCCTTCGCAGTTACCCTGGGCGAGGGCGCAACAGCCTACACCGGCAAGATTAATGAAGAGAGCCTGACTCTGGCTCCCCTGGCAAGCGGCGTTCCGGCCAACACGGCAGTTGTGGTTAAGGGTGCTCCCGGCACCTACGAGCTGACCGTTGGCGACAAGGCTATCACATGCGCCAAGGCCGTAGAGCTGACCTCCGCCCTGGAGGACAACACCCTCTCCGAGGAGACCTTCACCGTAGAGGGCTTCATCACCTCCACCGACAGCAAGATCAGCCGTAACCAGCAGGTATTCTGGATGGCCGACACCCAGGACGGCGGCAACGTATTCGAAGCATACTGGGCAAACCTGGCCGACGGCCGCAAGGAGGCCTACGAGGTAGGCTCCAAGGTACGCATCACCGGCAAACTGCAGAAGTATGTGAAGAACGGCAACGTAACCTGCGAAATCAAGAATGCCGATGTTGACCTGCTCGACAACGACCTGAAGGGTACCTTCGTAGAGATTGCAGCCGACGGCAAGTATGTGCTGGCTCAGCCCGAGGGCAAGGAGGTCGGCTTCTACAAGGCCGAGGGCACCATTCCCGCTGGCAAGGCTTACCTGGAGGCACAGGGAGCCGAGGTTAAGGGCTTCGCCATCGTCATCAACGGCGGTGAGACGGCCATCGAGGGCATTACCACCTCGGCCACCATCCCTGCCGACGCAATCTACGACCTCTCCGGCCGCCGCGTTGAGAAGGCCACCAAGGGCATCTACATCATCAACGGCAAGAAGGTGCTGAAGTAACAGGAACCTCCGCATCCCCAGCCTCCCTGCCTTTCCAAGCAGGGAGGTTGCGGGGGCGGCTATAACCTATAACCTATAACCGATTTATATATGAAGAAAGTATATCATACACCTCAGACGGAAGTAGCTTTCGCAGAGGTAACAAGCATGCTGGCAGAGAGCCTGCCCATTAGTGACGATACCGTCGACGGCGGCGAGGCGCTGACGAAGGAAGAGAAGAGCTGGGACATCTGGGGCGACGAATAGTCCTCCCACCCCGCTTCCCCCTGTGCCGCGAGGGGGCGGAAAGTAACTTCCCCTTCACGCGCGCATAATATAATAAGGTAGGCCCATCCGGGTCTGCCTTATTTCATTTTAGGGAGAGGGAGAAAGAAAGCAGGGGGGCTAAACAGACCGCAGCGCCACATAAAGGCCAAAACAACGGCGTTGTTTCGGCAAAACATCGGCGTAGGCAGGGCAAAACAACGCCGTTGTTTTGCCTGAATGAAATTATCGTCTCGTTCCAACGAAATTGTTTCCCCTTACCCCCAACTCAAATAGAGCATTTCCTTTACAGAAGTAGAATATCTTTTCGTGGCAATGTCGTATGCCACTCCTTGGTGCTTTGATGAACCGACTGAGCAAGGACAACGAGCCGAGTCAATTGGGACAACGAGCCGGGTCAATAGGGATAACGAGCCGAGTCAATGGGGATGGCGAGCCGAGTCAATAGGGACAGTTGCCCGGGGCACATGATGCTGCGCCCCGGGGCGCGTGGTTGTTCGCCTTGGGCCACGCGATTGTGTGCCTCGGGGCACGTTAAGAGGTAAAGGTTGCCACGCGCTGGGACTATTAAGGATGACGGCCCTGAACAATAGTAACATGATGGGGCCCGTCTATTCTGGAGGTCGCTTGCGTTGTAATTATGAACTTCATTTATTGCTTGTTCCACAGCAGGGTGCCGTCGCTGGCCTGCCCGGCGGCTTCCACCTGGGGATGCGTGGTGCGGCTGTTGTTCCAGAGGGTGATTCGTGCCTCTCCCTTCCCGTCGAGCTGTACGGAGGGGTTCCAGTACAGGGTGCGCCGATAGTCCTTCTGCCCCTCGGGCAGGCGCTGCCGGGAGTAGTTGGGGCTGTAGAACTTGGCCGTATATGAGAAGCCCGGCTGGTGGAAGTATCGGTCGCGAAAGACAGGCCGCTCGCTCTTGTCGTCGCGGGGGAAGACGGCGATGCGGGTTTCGGGAAGGTTGCTTCCGCGGTATCTTTTGCTTCCCTCCAACCGAGGACAGTAGTCGGTATAGACCACGTATTTATCCAGGCCCGGCGGCAAGTAGGTGTATTCGAAGTTGCGCTGGTCGTAGTTTCGTCCGTAGGTCTGTATGTATTTCGACGAATAGATAGAGTCCTGGGGTACCGGCCTGCCATCGGGCTGAATATAGCTGCTCGAGCTGGGCGGAATACCATAGGCTTTATAGATGCGAGAGGGGATGTCGCCAGATTGAAGGAGCGAAATATCGGTCTGAGTAGGTGAGGCGTAGGGCCAATCCAGACCGTAGTCGCCCAGCAGGGTACGTGCAAACCGCTCTGCCTCGTCGCGAGTGAATACTCCGGCATCGTACACCATATTCTCCATCTCCTGTGCATCGATGATGAAGGCAGGCTGCGACTGGTCGAAGCGGCGCATTCCGTTCCGCTGCCGACCCTCTACCGGAACTTCGCGCAGAGTGGATGAATCGCCTTTCCTGCGGGAGTTGGCGCCCTTCTTCGGCATAGTTGCGGAAAGGGAACTGGTCTGACTCTGATAGTAGGAATAGGGCTTTACGAAACGGGGATAGGGCGCAGAGACCTTTATGTAGAACTCGGGATATTCGGTAGTGACATACTCGTTGGGATGGCGGGGATCCGGTATGTAGTAGTTCTGCGGCACCACCCAGGCATGCTCCTCTCCTGCCTTCCACTTGGTAGTATCGGCGGCAGAAAGGTGCAACTCGCTCGTTCCGTAGAAGCGCGGAAGTTCCACCTGGAAGTGGCCGCCCTGAGTATTGGTTTCCAATTGGTAGGTAAGCGTGTCGCCTGCCCCCTTGAACTCTAAGTGCACCTTCACTTCGTGCTTCAGGTTGCTGTTCGGAGAGTAGAGCTGACGGATGCTCCTGGCGGCATCCAGATCCTGGATGGGCTGGACACTACTCCCTCCGCCAGTCTGCCCCGTTTCATCTGCATCCGCAGCATTCTTATGTTCCAGGTGCATCTTGTCTATCGCCGTAATAGGCTTCAGGCCTACTAAAGCTTTCTTCTCTGGCCGGTTCATAAGTTCTTCGATGGCATGGTTCTCTGTATCGGACAATCTCTGTAGCAAAATCTCGTTGTGTGCCGCGTTGGGATCTCCCCCTCTGTACACCGTGCCCTGCACGATGGGCCTCTGCTCGGCGGGCTGTGTGAAGTTGAAGGTGCCCGGTACGGCCATTTCCCGCCAGTCGAAGCGGCGCCAGCCCTGTGTCATCATCAGCAGGTCCAGGGCCTGGCGATGCTCCTCGTCGTCCTGCTCGAAGTACCATCCGGGATTGGGGATAAAGCCCCTCACCTCGCTGGCCAGCAGCATCTCGGTCTGGATGTTTCCATTGTCGTAGAGTTGCTCCTGCTGGTATCCGTCTCGCACGGCCAGGGAAACGAAACTGTAGCCATAGCGCTTGAGCGCACCATAGAGTTCGGGTATGTGGTCGGCCTTCAGTTTCAGGGATATTTCCTCATAGGGCTCGTATTCGTCCTTCAGACCAGAAACCTTCAGCGTGGGCATTGCCAGATCGGGGGCGGAAGCAAAGAAGAGACGATCCGCCCAGACGCGTCCCCGGCTGTCGAAGACCGTTACCTGGTGAATGCCCGGCCCGATGCGTACGCCCGGCGCCCCCGCCTTGCCGGCCGACGAATTCTGACTATACAGTTTGAAGGGTGAGTGGCGTAGCAGGCGGAACTCCTCCAGCCTGCCCTCGTGCATCACCGACAGGGCCATACTGTCGGGGCTGAGTCCGCCAGTCGTTTGCACATCGATGGTCCATTCCTCCCCCTGCTGCCGAACGCTCAGGGCAACTCCCACCTCCTCCGGCTTGGGCAGGCGGGCCGACACCTTCTGCCCGTCCTTTGCCGTGAAAGTAGCTTCCAGTTCCATACCTTTCTGCGGCTTGATGGTGAAGACGCCTCGACCGCGGTTCTGGGTCGGTATGGTCTGACCATCCACCGACAGAGTGCCCTCGAGCCATTCGCCGTCGGACATGGCAGCCTCGAAGGCTACGCGGTTCGGGATGCCGGCTACCAGATGGCCGCCCTCGGGGTAGAGAGTGAGCTGGGGCTGGCGTTCCTCGGCGTCCATATCCTTCTTGTAGTACCGCCGCATAATGCGCGATGTCATGTTGCGCTCGGGGTTTTCCTGATTGGCCGACTTGTCATAGACAGGGAAGACGCGGCTATAGAGCTTTTCGTAGTCGCGATAATAGTCCCGCTCAAAGTTGCTGCTCAGGAACCAATTGCGGGTGGCCCTCGAATGCGGGTGCTCCGTTATGCCCCAGTTGAGTTGCCACCGGGTATAGGCTCGCAGTTCGTAGAACCCGCTGTACATCATCGGTTGGGTCAGGGCAAAGAATCCGTTGCTCCATCCGTCCGACATCTCTATGGCCTTGCGCTCCACCAGATAGCCGTCGTTGTTGAGGAGTTCCACATATAGGACCTTGCTGATACCGGATGGGCGTCCGTTCTTGGTCTGCCGGGTATATGCTGCAAACCAGATGGTATCGCCCAGGAAGTAGGACGTGTTGTCCATGTGCAGATAGACCTTCTCCTGGGCATACATCATTCCGAACTGCTTCAAACGCCGGCGCAGGAAACGCATTGCTTCAATATCGTCGCCCTTTGCCTGTGCTATCGAGTCGGTGCGTTCCTCCTCGCGAAACAGCTGGGCAGGCATACCGAAGGCCAGCTGTTCCTCGCTCTCTGTACGCTGGATGATGCCCGTGCTTTTCCATAAAGTGGAATCTACGCCCGCATCGCGGATGGCCCGGACCAGATTCTCTCCCACCCATACACGGTCCTCGCTATTGAATCCGGAGTCGGGTACGTTGAAGAGTATGGTGCGGTACTTCATCTCCTCGCTCTGTCCCTGCATGGACAGGGTGGATACCTCGGCATAGCCGTTCTCGTACTGGTAGTCGATGTGCGTTTTCAGCGAGGCAGGCGAGTTGCGGCGGCTCTGGCGCAGACGCAGGCGCAGATTTGCAATCTCGCCGTCGAAACTGAGGAGGCGGAAATCCTTGGCGCTGATGTACAGGCTCCCATCCAGCGCTGTATCGTGTCCCTTCCAGTGCCGAGGGAGACTGCCTGTGTAGAAGAGGTCGAACTTGTATATCAGGGAACCGTCGCGAGCCGTGAGGGTGGAGTAAGTCACATCGTAGCAGGACTTGTATCTTTCCCAGTTGTTCAGGGGGAGAAGCGTCTTCTCCCAAAAAGATGATTTATAGACCATCGGTGCCAGTTCCAGAAGGCGGTGCACATTGGTACTCCGCAAGGTAAGACCTGCCATCCTGTCCTTAGAGACAATACCGCTCACCAGGCGGGGATTGCGCAGGTTGACTACAGAGTTCGACCTCATGAAAGCCTCCAGCATCTCGCTTCCCTCCTCGTCCACCATAATAGTGCGGCTGAAGTACAGGCGGTCTCGCTTCCGGCCCTTCTTATAGTCGTTCCTGAGATTCTCTATGCAGCGCTCCAGTATCTCGTCTGTCGAGTAGGGCAGCACGACGACCTCGGCCAGGGACTTCACCATAGGCCTCATCCTGACCGTACGCCCTATCTTTCCGGCCCGTAGCCTCAGTTTCTCATAGCCCACCCTGGAGAGGAAAACCTCTTCGGCCGAATCGGCTACCAGGGTGAAATAGCCCTCGTCATTACTCAGCAGGGCCGCTCCCTTCATTGTGCCAATGGTGACGTAGGGAACCGGCTCTCCCGTCTCGGTATCGACCACGCGGGCCGAATAGCTCTGCTGCCCCAGGGTAAGTTGTGGACATAGCAGAGAAAGGAGGATGGCAAAAAGGAACTTCTTCATAACTTCTGAACACTATGGCGCCGCAAAGATACGCTATTTCCTGCGTTTTAAGTATAGGAAAATCCCTATCGTGAAGTAGGGAAAATCCTAATGCGTGAAGGGGTCATTATTTTACGAGACCCGGGTCTGGCAATTGCGAAACCCGGGTCTGGCAATTGCGGAACCCGGGTTTTGCAAAAAAAACGTCTCCCTTATTTCTTTTTCCTGAGGCGATAGACGGTGCGGCGTATCTCGTCGACCGTGCCGGCGATGAGGTAGTATTCATACTCGGTCACGGAGTTGGGCTCGAGGTGCTGCTTGCGCACAGGGGCTATGTAGGAAGTAGCGCCGTCCTGGGCCTCTCCGCTGCGCGACGATTCGTAGCGGCCGGCCAGGAACGACTCGGCCGAAGGGCTATAGACGCCCAGGCCCCAGCCGTCGTCGCCTATGAAGGCCATCCACTGCTCGCTGACGTCCTCGTAGCAGCCCCATCCATGGGCGTTCTCGCCAAAGCGCAGTTCCTCCACCTCGATACTGTCGGCCGGCTGCATCTCGAAGGGGCGGCTGCCCCGATAGGCGTAGAGGTGGTTCAGCGACGAGATGGGATAGACGGCCGGAATCTCCTGGTCGTTGGCGGGGACGGTGCCGTAGATAGTGTCTGTGCGATGGCAGGTGAGGCGGCAGCGCACATGAACGACGCCCCCGCGCAGCTCCGTCCATTGCTCCATCTCGGCCTCGGCGGGGCGGTTGTCCATGTCCCAGAGCATGGGCGTGCACTTTACGTATGTGGTGCGCCCGCTCCGGCGGCTCTCCAGTATCCGGGCGCGGTTGCGCTTGTAGTCGCCCACCTGGATGGGGTTCCAGGGCCAGGGCGACCAGAAATCGCTCTGCCCGTCGGCCTGGCGGTTCACGCTGCGGCCTGCGTAGTACGACTGCTGGATGTAGCGCCCCTCGTCGCTGATGTTCACATAGTTGCGCTCGCTGCTGCCCCTGCCGATGAAGCAGATGGCCCCGCCGCGAGTGAGGTCCTGGCGAAGCGTGAGGCGGCGACCCCTCAGCTCGAGATAGTCCCCGTCGCCCTGGCTCCATGCGCCGAGGGAAACGAACAGGAGGAGGAAGGTAAGTACATAGTGCATGTGATGCGAAGGTTCAATTATCAATTGCTTTAAGCTGCCAGTAGCGGTACAGGAGGAAGACACACAGGAGGGCCAAGACGACAACCAGGGCCCATTCGCAAAGAGGACTGAGGCCCATCCACTCGCCCATCTTGAAGTCGGCAGCCTTCTCACCCAGAAGGTTCATCTGCAGGACGGCCAGGCTGTTGTTAAGAATATGTATGATGCTGGTAACCACAGCATTGCCCGTCTTGTGATAGATAACAGAGAGGATGAGACCCATCACAAAGGCGAAGGGTATCTGGGCCGGGTTAAGATGGATAATGCCGAAGCAGAGGGCGCTGACGACGGCAGCCAGCCAGAAAGGCTTGCCGCTGCGCTCCAGGCTGCCCTGAATAGCCTCGCGAAAGACCAGTTCCTCTACGACCGGGCCCACCACAGCGATACCCAGTATGCCCCAGGGATTGCCGGCCAGCCCCAGGAAGGCATCGGCCATTATATCGGGCAGGTTCAGCATCTCGCTGGCCATATCGGTGGAGAATATACCCACCACGGCGGCCAGCACGCCCAGCAGGGCAGGGCACCAGCGCACTACGCTGCAATCCAGGGCCTGAGGCAGGCGAATCATCCTGAGCCAATACAGGACAAGGCACGTAGCCAGGCCCGAGATGATGACGGCCAGGGCCAGGAATGTGGGCGAGGCCTGAGTTCCGCCCTCTGCTATATCCTGCATGGCACCTGGATTCATAACTGCGGCTAATGCCACCATAATTACTCCACCCAGACCCTGCATCACCAGGAAGATGATGAGGGCCAGGGCAACTTTCAGATAAACATTTTTCATAACTTCTCTTATTTTGGGGTTATTACTATTATTCAACTATAAACTCTGCACTTCCATGTTTCGCTCTATCAGTTCATCAACCAGATTGTCGCTGCGCCCGCTGACCACCTTGCGGCAGAACATCTTCCCGCTGGCAAGGAGGCGGACCAGGTCCGACTCGTCCAGAATCTTGATGACCGGGTCGTACTCGATGAAGTGCAGGGGGGTGAGGGCGGCCAGGCTCTGGTAGGGCCCCTCGCTGAGGATGCAGCGCCCGGCCCAATGGGGCGAGTTGAAGGCGATGGTCTGGATGAGCGTCTCGGCCGGGCAGAAGCTGTCGCGGAAGTAGTGCGCTATCTGCGGCTTCGTCTCGTACTGCTCCAGGACGAAGGCAGCCAATTCTTCGGATATGCACCACCAGGCGCTGCCCTTATAGAGCTTCCACTCCCGGTCCTCCACCTGGAAATGACGCTTCTTGCGGTAGCCCGTAAGCTTCAGGGCCTTGCGGGCCAGGATGGAGAGCCT
This sequence comes from uncultured Prevotellaceae bacterium, assembly GCA_946407895.1. Lineage (GTDB taxonomy): Bacteria > Bacteroidota > Bacteroidia > Bacteroidales > Bacteroidaceae > Physcousia. Next base: position 40,848 of record CAMJQA010000013.1, on the reverse strand, counting down.
GCGGCTCCGGAAGAAGGGGCGCGAAATGGTGTACATCCGGCGCTGCCGCTCGCCGATATCGGGCGTGTCGAGGCAAATGCCCTGCAGGAACTCGCGTCCGGCATTCTCCCGAAGGAACTGACTGATGCGGGAACGGCTCCAGAGCGGATAGTCCATGCCGCTCAGGAAGAAGATGTGGTCGAAATGGCGCGGATGGTGCACCGCCGCCCGAATGAGGTTCATCTGGTACTCCACCTCGAGCATGGTGCCCCACCGGACGTTCACTCGCTCGGGGATGAAGTGCACATTGGGGAAATTGCCCAGTTCCCTGAGGAAGGGCGCAATGGAGGACTTCAGGTCGATATGCACGAAGTATTCGGCCTCGGGGTGCAAGGCCTCGATGAGCCGCCGCAACTGAGGCGCATCGGTGTGGGCGGAAATAAGGTAGGCGAGGGAGGGGGGCATGGTTTAAAGTTCAAAGTTTAAAGTTCAAAGTTCAAGGTTTAAAGTCCAAAGGTCTTCGCTTTCTTAACAGATATTCTGCAGACTCCCTCATGATGCGGGCGCCGCTGATCCACATTATTAATATATATAGGGCTGCGGCCATAGCCACCTTTGCCAGCAGCAGGAGCAGGAGGTCCTGGATGGGGCGGGTGGCCCACCAGGTAAAGGCCATTACGGCCACGCTAATGAGGAGGAAGGGTAGAACGTCGCGCAGGGCATCGCGCCAGCGAAGGCCTATCAGCCGGCGGGCAATGGCCTGCCAGACGAAGAGCCACAGCACGTTTATGCCAATGAAATAGATTACCATAACGTACAGCCCATTGGGGCGCAGGGCCACCAGCCCCGCAAGGATGAGCAGGCTCAGGCTGAGTGTGCTCCACATATTGATATTGCTCCGTCCGCGGCTGATTGTGAGCTGGCTGTACAGGGTGAGCAGCGGGAAGATTGCACCATAGAGACTCAGCATGCTGAGCAGCGTGGCGCTCCCGATCCACTTCTGGCCCACCACCAGCAGCAGGAACTCGCGGGCGATAAGGCCCAGGCCCAGCAGGCAGGGGAAGGATATGAAGGAGACAAGGCGAAGCATCTTTCGGAAGGCACGCCGATAGCGCTCCTCCTCCCCGGCTACGCGCGAGAGTACAGGCTGGGCCACGCCCGTCAGCATGCCGTTTATGGTATTGGACGACATGTCGGTCCACTTGCGGGCAGCACCGTAGATGCCGGCCTGATAATCGCCGTAGTACCTGCCGAGCAGCAGACCGAAGGCGTTGCTGCTGAGGCTGTTCACCATGTTCGTAAGCAGAAGCTTGCTGCTGAACCCGAACATGCGCCAGGCAGGACGCAGGTCTATTTGCAGCGAGGGCCGCCACGGAGAGTAGCACCAGTTCATGACAGCCACAACAAGGATGAACAGTACGTACTGGAAGGCCAGGCTCCAATAGCCGAAGCCCGTGCAGGCCATTGCAACGGCCACACAGCTGGAGACGACCTGGGAGGTAATGGCAATGATGCAGCTCTCGCGGTTCATCAGGTGGATAAAGAGGTAGGCGCGCTGCACCGTGCCCAGGCTGCTGAAGAAGAAGCCCAGGAATAGGAAGCGGCTCAGCCAAAGAAGCTCGGGGTCGTGATAGAAATTGGAGATGAGGGGCGCACAGAAGAAGAGAAGGACGTAGAGCACCGTCCCGATGCCTGCCTGGCACCAGAAAACTGCATTATAGTCGCGGTGGGAAGGCTCCTTGAGGTTGCACAGGGCGGCGGTGAAACCGCTCTCCTGCAAGATGCTGGCCAAGACGGCAAAGACCATCAGCTTGGTTATCTTGCCCTGGGCAGAAGGGTCGAGCCGCTGCAGGATAAGGATGCCGAAGAGGGCACCCAGCACCTGCACCGTCCCGTTGTTCAGGAAACCCCAGAGAAACCCTTTCGCAGCGCGCTCTTTCAGTCCGTAGTCCATAGTGCGCAGTCCATAGTTATGCACTCACCCCACCTGGCTTCCTCCCTTTACTTCATCCATAGTTGTGGTGAGGCTCAGGTTGCCGTCGAAATTTACGGCGCTGAGAATCATGCCGCAACTCTCCAGGCCCATCATCTGGCGTGGAGCCAGGTTGGCGATGAAGAGCACACGCTTGCCGATGAGCGTCTCGGGCTCGTACCATTGGGCAATGCCGCTCAGTATGGTGCGGTCCTGTCCGCTGCCGTCGTCGAGGGTGAACTTCAGCAGCTTCTTCGACTTCTTTACCTTCTCGCAAGCCTTTACCAAGCCCACCCGGATGTCCAGCTTCTCGAAGTCCTCGAAGGGAATGGTCTCCTTCACCGGCTCGGCCTTGTAGTTGGCAGCCTCATTAGCTTTAATCGTATCCTCCAGCTTCTTCACCTGAGCAGCCACAACCTCGTCTTCTATCTTCGTGAAGAGCAACTCGGGCTTGGGCAGCTGCTTGCCGGCGGGCAGGAGCGTGGTGCTGCCCAGGTCCTCCCAGCTGAAGGACTCCATGGCAATCATCTGCCTGAGGCGCTTGCTGCTGAAGGGCAGGAAGGGCTCGAAGGCAATGGCCAGGTTGGCCGTCAGCTGCAGCGAGATGTTGATGATGGTCTTCACGCGCTCGGGGTCGGTCTTGACAATCTTCCACGGCTCGCTGTCGGCTATGTACTTGTTGCCGATGCGAGCTAGGTTCATGGCCTCCTTCTGTGCCTCGCGGAACTTGAAGTTCTCCAGCAGGCTCTCCAGCTTTCCCTTGACATCTGAGAACTCGGCCAGTGTCTGGCGGTCGAAGTCGCTCAGCTCGCCGCATTCGGGCACGCGGCCCTCATAGTATTTCTGGGTGAGCTGCAGGGCACGGTTCACGAAGTTGCCATAGACGGCTACCAGCTCGTTATTGCAGCGCGCCTGGTAGTCGGCCCAGGTGAAGTCATTGTCCTTCGTCTCGGGTGCGTTGGCCGTGAGGACATAGCGCAACTCGTCCTGCCGGCCGGGCAGTTCGTCGAGGTACTCGTTCAGCCATACGGCGTAGTTCTTGCTGGTGCTGATTTTGTTTCCCTCCAGATTCAGGAATTCGTTAGAGGGCACGTTGTCGGGCAGGATGTAATCTCCGTGTGCCTTCAGCATGGCCGGGAAGACGATGCAGTGGAAGACGATGTTGTCCTTGCCGATGAAGTGAACCAGTCGCGTCTCGGGGTCCTTCCACCAGGTCTCCCACGAACCCAGCTCGGGGTGGGCATCGCAGAGTTCCTTGGTATTGCTGATGTAGCCGATTGGGGCATCGAACCAGACGTAGAGCACCTTGCCCTCTGCCCCTTCAACGGGCACGGGAATGCCCCAGTCGAGGTCGCGCGTTACGGCACGAGGCTTCAGTCCGCCGTCCAGCCAGCTCTTGCACTGGCCATAGACGTTGGGGCGCCACTCCTTGTGGTCCTCCAGTATCCACTTCTCCAGCCAGGGCTGATCTTTGTCCAGAGGCAGGTACCAGTGCTTGGTGGCCTTCTTGACCAGTGGATTGCCCGTCTCGGCATTGTACGGATTGATGAGTTCCTCGGGCGAGAGCGTAGCACCGCACTTCTCGCACTGGTCACCGTAGGCTTCCAGGTTATGGCAGCGGGGGCATTCGCCACGGATGTTGCGGTCGGTCAGGAAACGTCCTGTCTGTTCGTCGAAGAACTGTTCGGTTACCTGCTCCACGAATTTTCCTTCGTCATAAAGCTTGCGGAAGAAGTCGCTGGCCAGTTTGTGGTGAGTGGGCGATGTCGTGCGGCTGTATATGTCGAACGAAATGCCGAATCGCTCGAACGAGTCCTTGATGAGCGAGTGATAGCGGTCCACCACCTGCTGCACGCTGATACCCTCCTTGCGGGCGCGTATGGTAACGGGTACGCCGTGCTCGTCGGAACCGCCGATGAAAAGGACAGGGCGCCCCTTCAGCCGAAGGTAGCGCACATAAATGTCAGCCGGTACATATACGCCGGCCAGGTGACCGATATGAACAGGACCGTTGGCATAGGGTAGGGCCGAGGTCACGGTTGTTCTCTTGAAGTTCTTTTCCATTTTTCTCTGTTTGTGATGCTATAATCCTTTTTTTCTTGTGATGCTAATTGGTATATTCCGAATTACTGTTATCGAACCAACTTGAAGTCCAGCTGCTTGCGGTAGAGGTCGGCGCGTGCCACCTGCACCTTTACGCTGTCGCCCAGGTTGTAGCAGTGGTGGCGCCGGCGGCCTATGAGGCGGTAGTTCTTCTCGTCGAACTCGTAGTAGTCGTCGTCCAGGTCGCGCAGGGGTATCATGCCCTCGCACTTGTTCTCGTTGATCTCTACGTATATGCCGAACTCGGTGACGCCGCTGATGGTGCCTTGGAACGTTTCGCCCAAGTGGTTCTGCATGAACTCCACCTGCTTGTACTTGATGCTGGCGCGCTCGGCCTGCTGAGCTACCTGCTCGGTGTCGGAGCACTGGTCGCAGAGGCCTTCATACTTATCCTGGTTGGCGGAGCGTCCGCCCTCGGCATACTTGGTTAGCAGACGGTGTACCATCAGGTCGGGGTAGCGGCGGATGGGGCTGGTGAAGTGGGTGTAGTAGCGGAAAGCTAGGCCGTAGTGCCCAATGTTGTGCGTGCTGTAGCGTGCCTTCATCATGGCCTTCAGGGTTACCATCTCCACCACGTTCTGCTCCTTCTTCCCCCGAACGTCGTTAAGCAGCTTGTTCAGTCCCTTTGCCGTTTCCTCCTTCGAGCCGACGGCCCTGAGCTTGTATCCGAACTTACTTACGAACTGAGCCAGGTTCATCATCTTCTGCGGGTCGGGCGTGTCGTGAATGCGGTAGGGCAGCACCTTGGGCTTCTGGTTCTTGGGCACGTTGCCGATGCTTTCGGCCACAGTACGGTTTGCCAGCAGCATGAATTCCTCCACCAGCTTGTTGGCATCCTTGGCTACCTTGAAATAGACGCCTGTTGGCTTTCCCTCATCGTCGAGTTCGAAGCGCACCTCCTGACGGTCGAAGTCAACGGCCCCTGCCGCAAAACGGCGCCGGCGCAGTTCCTTGGCCATGCGGTTCAGTATGAGCAGCAGGCGGCGTTCCTCGGTGCCCGGAGCGAATGAGGTGGTAGGCGTGGCGGCACCCTCGGCCGGTCGCACGGCATCGCCCGGAGCATCGTAATCCTCGGGGCTGGCCTCGTGTTCTTCCTCCAGTATCTGTTGCACTTCCTCGTATGTGAAGCGTCGGTTGCTGCGCGTCACGGTGTGGGCCAGGTGCCACTTCTTCACCTCGCCCTTCTCATTCATGCGGAAGATGACGCTGTACGTCAGTTTGTCTTCGTCGGGACGCAGCGAACAGATGAAGTTGCAGAGCCGTTCGGGCAGCATGGGCACCGTGCGATCCACCAGATAGACGCTGGTGCCGCGCTTCTGTGCCTCCTTGTCTATGATGGAGCCTTCGGTAACGTAGTGTGAGACGTCGGCTATGTGGACGCCCACCTCGTAGAGGCCGCCCTTCAGGGTGCGTATGCTCAGGGCATCGTCGAAGTCCTTGGCATCGTAGGGGTCGATGGTGAAGGTGAGCACATCGCGCATGTCTTCGCGGCGGGCCACCTCGTCGGGCGTTATGCCGGGTGAGAGCTTTTCAGCCGCCTTCTCCACCTGGGCCGGATAGACGTAGGGCAGCCCGTACTCGGCCAGGATGGCGTGCATCTCGGCATTGTTTTCGCCCGTCTTGCCCAGTACGTCGATAACCTTGCCTATGGGGTTCTTCGAGTTCTCGGGCCATTCCACAATCTTCACCACGGCCTTGTCACCCGTCTGGCCCTTCTTCAGGTTTGCCTTGGGGATGAAGATGTCTGTGGCCAGGGTGCGGTCCTCGGTGAGGAGGTATGCAAAATCCTTGCGCACCTGCAGAGTGCCCACGAATGTCTTGTCCTTGCGTTTCAGAATGTCGGTGACGGCTGCCTCGCGAACGTGGTGCTTGCGGCGGGCGAGCATTGTCACGCGCACCAGGTCGCCGTCCATGGCGTGCATGCTGTTGCGCTCGGCTACCAGGATGGGTTCGCCGCCCTCGGCTGGCTCGAAGGTGTTCTTGCCGTTGGCCTTGCGGTGGAAGGTGCCCTCCATTACCTGTGTCGGTGCGTTCAGGATGTAGGTGTACTTCTCAGTCTCCTTGATGTAGTCGTCCATCATCAGGTTTTCCAGTATGTCCAGGCAGAGCATCTTTGTGGGATGCGTGCTGAGGCCCAGCAGCCGGTAGATGGTCTTCAACTCGTATTCTGCTGTCGGATTTTCCTGGAACAGGCTTACCACCATTTTCTCCAGGTCTTTTTTCTTGAGGCTTCGGCCTCCGGTCTTTTTCTTGCTCATGATTAAAAAGGTTCAAAAGTTCAAAAGATTCAAAATGTCAAAAAAGAGGGGGGCGTATTTCGCGGTCCTCGCAATCGGCAAATCCCTCGATGGTGATCTGCCCGTTCATGCGATTCACGGTCACGATGGCGTAACTGTTGTGTTCGGGATAGGCGCTCTCTATCATTGCCTTCATCGTCCAGTAGTGGATTCCGTTTCGCTGACTGTAGTGCCCGGTGTGATGATGCCCCTGGATGACGGCCGCCACCCTGCCGCTCTGCTCCAGCAGGGGCACTACCTCTCGGGCGTTTGCCACGCATACTTTCTGCGGCGCCCCGGAGAAATAGTCCAACATCTGGTGGCAGAAGATGATTACCGGCTTGCGGCTCGACTGCAGCTCGCTGCGCAGCCACTCTATCTCCTCTTCGGGAATGAAGGCCCGGGTCCAGTCGAAGTTCCCGCGGCAATAGGGCGTCCCGTCCTCGTTGAAATTGGCATCCAGGACGATAAACCTTATTCCTTTGCGCCCAAAGGAGTAGTAGCTCTTCCCCCTGGCTCGTCCCGCATTGCGGGTGTGCTGCAGGAACTCCTCCTTCGATATGCAGTCCATATCATGATTGCCCAATACGTGATACACCCGGCCGCCGAAGCCCTGCAGCACCGATTCTATCTCGTCCAGGAAGCGGAGGGCTGTTTCGGGATTGTGCTTCTCGTCCATGTCCTTAAAGTCGCCCAGCTCTACGACAAAGTCGCAGCCGCCAAACTGGTCGATGGCTGCCTGCAGCTTCTGCTTCGACTGGCGGTAATAGCGGTTTATGGCCATATCCCTTTGGGCATAGTGCAAGTCGGTGACCACTCCAAACCGTAGCAAGGGCAGTCTGAACGACTGCAGGGGCAGTGCCGAGGCCCATAAGGCCCCGCCAGACAGACATTGTATGAAGGTTCTCCTTTTCAACTCTTAACTATAAACTATGGTCTCTCTCTCTGAGTGGCAGACTCAATACTACTCCACCTCTTCCCACCTGTCCCACAGGCGGCGCAGGGTCTCCAGCCGGAATGCCCCGGGCCAGGCCACCAGCCAGTCGTTGATGCGGTGAATGTCGGTATTGCCAGTAAATCCCCATTGGCATTCGAAGTAGGCCTCGTTCTGCGAGCCGGCCGGGCGCAAGTGTCCGTTTATCTCCAGCGTGCCGTCCGAGACCAGTTGGTTGCCGTTGCGCCAGATGGCCCGCGCCTTCTGGCGCCATTGGCTGTCGCCTGTTATGTCCGATAGTTCTATCCATTCGGGCACCCAATAGAGGGCATAGGGGTCCAGGTGGTTGTGCTGCACGGAGACGGAGGTGGCCCCAAACGTATGGAAGCCATAGTCGGCAAAGTTGTCGCCCGGGGGATAGGCTTCGTCGTAGTGCCAGAGCCAGGTGGACAGATAGTAGGAGATGGCTACCGCGTCTTCCACGAAGCTCTTCTCCTGGGTGAGGCGGTAGAGTCGCAGGGCCGAGCGCAGCAGGGAGATGCTTGATTCCTTGTCTATGCACCAGGTGTCCAGCGCTCCGGCTGTGGTGAACCCGTTCTCGTGCAGTTCGCGTATGTAGAAATCGTAGGCGCGGCGGGCCGATGCCAGGTAGGCCTCGTTCCGGCTTCTCCTATACGCCTCTATCAGGGCGGGCACCATGAAGCAGCCCACCGTTCCCTCGCGATAGAGGGCCTCGCCTTCGGGCGTCCAGCCCTTGGCAAAGCATCCGTTCGGCTGTTGGTCCTTCATGACGAAGTCGCATATCGCATAGGCCAGTTGCTCATACTGGGGCCTCTCGAAGCCGCATTGGCGGGCCATGTCGCAGGCCTCGAAGTAGTTTACGGCTGCCGTGCCCAGGTTGCAGGCATCGATGGGGCCCTGGTTGCCGTACAGGATATTGTCGTAGTGGCACACAAAGAGTCCGTTGGGCAGGGCGCAGCGGCTCCAGGTGTCGAGCGTGGCCATGCCTTTTTCCAGCGACTCCTGGCGGCCGTTCTTCAGGTAGTCCTGGAGCAGCGTGATGGCCAGCGAAGCGTTCTGCCCGCACCATCCTATCTCGTACTTGCCGCCCGGGCGCTGCTGCCAGTTGCCGTCGGGGGCCAGGGTCAGTCCTATACTGAAGCCCCGGTAGTCGCCCTCCTCGGCCCAGAGGGATTCGCGCGCATACTGGGTGCCCAGCTCCCATAGGCGTTGGGGCGGCAGTACCTCCACCTCTGGCTTTCCGGCCATCTCCCAGGCCTTCTCGAGGAAAGAGCGCATTGCGGCATGCTCTTTCTGCATGGGGGCGATGTGCAGGTACACCTTCATCTCCACCTTCTCGCCCTTCCCAAGCGGGCAAGTCTTCCGGTAGCCTTTGTCGAAGCGGTCGCGGCCGCTGTAGGTTACGGGCATCTCCTCCTCGGGCCAGAGGTAGCGGTGGCTCGTCTGCTCCTTGTCCGGTTGCAGGGATATGGAGAAATCCTTGTCGGCCTCCAGGGGCACCTCGCTCCAGGTGGCAAAGGCATACGAGCTGCCCTCCGAGTACATAGCTCCCGGGATGGGCGTTCGCCGATAGGAAAGCGTGCGCCATTGCCCGTTCTCGTCGGCCCCTTTTGGCTCCTGCCCCTTGCCCCAGTGGTTGCCGTTGTAGGAAACGGCCGGAATCATCCAGTAGTTGCTGGGCGAGGGATGCGTGAAGCCTACCTGCAGGCGGGCGTCGTCAACATCTTTTTCTGCCTTGAACTCGCATGTGATGCAGTAGGTTTCGGCATCGACTCTCTCAGCCCGTGCTGTATGGCGGATGCCCTCCGTCTCCGAAACGTCCAGGCGCCCCAGAAGGCTGTCGCCCTTCAACAGGCAGAGTGCCCCGTCCTGCTGTACCCAGCGGAATGCGCTCCCTGGCCTGCAGCCCGACAGCAGGACACAGCATACACTCAGTATGATCAGTTCTTTTCTCATTATGGTTATACCGCGTTTTCTTACTTTCACTTTGCAAATTTACGGAAAAAGTGAAATAGTTCCCTGCGAATTGTCCTTTTTTATCAGAAAAAACATACCTTTGTATGCTGAATATCACAAAACGAACGTCTATGAGCACTATTTTGGTTACCGGAGCCAGCGGTTTTATTGGCAGTTTCATTGTATCGGAGGGCATTCGCCTGGGTTATGAAGTATGGGCGGGCATGCGCGGCACCAGCAGCCGGGCATACCTGCAGGACGAGCGCATACGCTTTGCCGAGCTCGACCTCTCCAATCCCGCCCGCCTGGCGGAGCAGCTGCAGGGCTACAAGGCCCGGATGGGAGGCCGCGGATGGGACTATGTCGTACATGCAGCCGGAGCCACAAAATGCCTGCACCAGGAGGACTTCTTCCGCACCAATACCGAGGGCACTCGCCACCTCATCGATGCCCTGCGCCAGGCCGATATGGTGCCCCGCCGCTTCGTATTCCTGAGCAGCCTGAGCATCTTCGGTGCCGTCAGGGAGGAGCCTGTCAGGAAAGCCACGCCCGACAACCCCTGGATCTACAGCCCCATCCTGCTCACCGACGAGCCTCGCCCCAATACCGCCTACGGCCGTAGCAAGCTGCAGGCCGAGCAGTACCTGCAGGCCCAGCGCGACTTCCCCTTCACCATCCTGCGCCCGACAGGCGTATATGGCCCTCGCGAGCGCGACTACTTCCTTATGGCGCAGAGCATAGCCCGCCATACCGACTTTGCCGTCGGCTATAAGCCGCAGGAGATTACCTTCGTCTATATGATGGACGTCGTGCAGGCCGTATATCGCTGCCTCGACGCACCAGCCGCCCTGGGGCGCGCCTATTTCCTCTCCGACGGCCAGGTCTATAACAGCCGCCGCTTCAGCGACCTGCTGCAGCAGGAGCTGGGCAATCCCTGGGTGCTGCACATCAAGGCCCCCCTGTGGTTCCTGCGCATCGTCTGCTGGCTGAGCGAGCGCATCAGCCATCTCACCGGACGGATGAACGCCCTCAACGGCGACAAGTACCACATCCTGAGCCAGCGCAACTGGCAATGCGACATCGAGCCTGCCCGCCGCGACTTCGGCTACGACCCCGAGTGGACGCTCGAGCGGGGCGTGCGCGAGTCGGTACGCTGGTACCGTGAGAACGGATGGCTCTGACAGAGGCCGTCGCACCACCCCCCCCGGCTTAATTCTTCCGCAATACTGGGGAAGAAGTTTCTCCTCCCCGCAGAAAATGTTCCTGCCCCCGGATGTATTTTATGTTTCACGACGTGAAATATACGTCTCTCGTCGTGAAACGTACGTCTCACGTCGCGAAATATACGTTTCACGTCGTGAAACATAAAAAGAACCCGCCCGGAAAGACATTTTTGCAGGCGGCGGGCAACATTTGCTCCCCCCTCGGGCCAAAACCTTTCACACCCCTTAGCAGGCATTCCGCCCCGCCCTGGGCTACTTGAACTTTGCTTTATGCTGGCTGAAATGCAGAATTATTACAAATAAGGCAAAACTCTGAGGGCCTATTGCTGGCCGAGTGAACTATTTTTTGTAATTTTGCGCCCGAAATTCAGAATAAGGAGAAAAAATGCAGAATATAAGGAATATTGCCATTATTGCCCATGTGGACCATGGGAAGACGACGCTTGTGGACAAAATGCTGCTGGCCGGGAACCTGTTCCGGGAGAACCAGCAGACGGGGGAACTGATGCTGGACAACAACGAGCTGGAGCGCGAACGCGGCATCACCATCCTGTCGAAAAACGTGTCGATCAACTACAAGGACACGAAGATTAACATCATCGACACGCCGGGCCACAGCGACTTCGGCGGCGAGGTGGAGCGCGTGCTGAACATGGCCGACGGATGCCTGCTGCTGGTCGATGCCTTCGAGGGCCCCATGCCGCAGACGCGTTTCGTCTTGCAGAAGGCTCTGCAGATAGGGCTGAAGCCCGTGGTTGTCATCAACAAGGTGGACAAGCCAAACTGCCGCCCCGAGGAGGTATATGAGATGGTATTCGACCTGATGTGCGACCTGGATGCCACCGAGGATCAGCTGGACTTCCCCGTAATCTACGGCTCGGCCAAGAACGGATGGATGGGCGAGGACTGGAGCCAGCCCACAGGCGATATTACCTACCTGCTGGACGCCATACTGAAGTATATCCCCTCGCCCCAGATTCTGGAGGGCACGCCACAGATGCTCATCACAAGCCTGGATTACAGCAACTACACGGGCCGCATCGCTGTGGGACGCGTACACAGAGGCACCCTGCGCGAGGGCATGAACATCACCATCGCTCACCGCGACGGCACGCTGGAGAAGACGAAGATCAAGGAGCTGCACACCTTCAGCGGAATGGGTCACCAGAAGACGAAGGAGGTGGGCAGCGGCGACATCTGCGCCATCATCGGCCTGGAACACTTTGAGATAGGCGACACCATCTGCGACTACGAGCAGCCCGAACCCCTGCCTGCCATCAGCATCGACGAGCCCACGATGAGCATGCTCTTCACCATCAACGACAGCCCCTTCTTCGGCAAGGAGGGCAAGTTCTGCACCAGCCGCCACATCCACGAACGCCTGCAGAAGGAGCTGGAGAAAAACCTGGCCCTGCGCGTGGAGCTGGCCGAGGGGAGCACCGACCACTGGATCGTGAGCGGGCGCGGCGTGCTGCACCTCTCCGTGCTGATTGAGACGATGCGCCGCGAGGGATACGAACTGCAGGTGGGGCAGCCACAGGTTATCTATAAGGAAATAGGCGGCCAGAAGTGCGAGCCCATTGAGGAGATGACGATTAACGTGCCCGAGGAGTTCAGCTCGAAGATGATTGACATGGTTACGCGCCGAAAAGGCGAGATGACAAGCATGGAGTCGCAGGGCGACCGCGTGAACATAGAGTTCCTCATCCCCAGCCGAGGCATCATCGGGCTGCGCACCAACATACTGACAGCCAGCCAGGGCGAGGCCATCATGGCCCACCGCTTCAAGGAATACCAGCCATACAAGGGCGACCTGAGCCGTCGCGTGAACGGCAGTATGATAAGCCTGGAGACGGGCACGGCCTTTGCCTACAGCATCAATAACCTGCAAGACCGCGGACGCTTCTTCATCGAACCTCAGGAGCAGGTATATGCCGGCCAGGTAGTGGGCGAACACGTTCACGAGAATGACCTGGTGGTGAACGTCACCAAAGCCAAGCAGCTGACGAACATGAGAGCCAGCGGCTCGGACGAGAAGGCACGCATCATCCCCGCCACGATATTCTCGCTGGAGGAGGCCCTGGAGTACATCAAGGAGGATGAATACGTAGAGGTCACCCCCAAGAGCATGCGTATGCGCAAGATCATACTCGACCATCTGGAGCGCAAGCGTGCAGGGCGGTCGGCAGAAGCCTGACACCGGTGAGGCCGTTTAAGGGCATTGTGCATCAGTAGCGGCAGTTCCGGAAAGGAGTGCTCACTACGAACGTAAGGCCCTTGCCCTCTCCCTATTTCAACTGGAGGGTAGGGGGGCGCTTATCCCAAAGATACGAAGGGGAGGCTTTCCCTTACAGGTCGCTGATGTCGAACTGGAAGATGGTGTTCGTCATGTTCAGGCAGATGAAAGTGTTTCCGATGAGCTGAGTTTGCAAGATGGGCTGGTTCAGATGGAGGCAGATGTTGCCCGACTCATCCACAATCCAGTAGTCGCTGCCCAGGTGAATACTATATAGTTGGGAAGTTAGGCGCTTGTCTATACTGTAAAGGCGCTTGCCGTCCTGCGACTCCATCTGTTCATAGGTGAGCCAGAGCGGCGTGAATGAATCTTCATCCTTCGCTTTCAGGAAGCAGAAGCTGAGCGTGCCCGTTTCGTCGTCATCATCCTGCCGCTCATTGCCGATGAGGGGTGAGCCGTCTTTCTTGTCGTAAGCCATATTGTATGCCTTAGTATCTCTGACCTCGTGATTCTGGCTGTCCAGCCCGATTCCCATATTCGTATAGTACAGCGTGTCGTCTTTGACCTTGAGCACAGACATTGAGGAGCGTTTCTTCAGCCCTCTTTGCCATAAGGTGTTGAAATCGTTATCGAGGCACCATAGCTGGTCGCGGTCGGCAAAGTAGATGCGGTCTTCATCGATGCATAAGTTGGAGTGGAGGGAATGAATGGCTCCCGGCATATTACCCGGAACAGGCACGGTTATATAGTGAAATCCGCTGAGGGCCCCAAAGAGAGCTCCTCCCACCAAACCGCCAAGATAGCCGGCCAGGAAGGCTGCTGAATTGATGCGGCCCGATTTAGCACCCATATTGGCCTGTATAGCCTTCATCCTGCCGGTCAGGGGATCCAGCAGGCACAGGTCTTCTGCTGCAATGATGAGACGTCCGTCGTCCATTTTCCTGAACATGCTGCATCCATAGCGGTGCCTCATCTCGCCCTGCCACCGGACAGCCCCATCCCTGAGGCTGACCCCCACCATCTCTTTTGATTTCCAATTCCGGAAGCCCAGCACCGTGCTACTTTCCTCGTCGATGTAAACGGGGAAGAATCTCGTCTCCCATTGTATGTCTCCATCGTCGCTGAGCAGCCTGGTCTTGTCATCCCATTCCACCAGTATACCCTGTGAGGTCATTATATAATTGTCCTTCTGGAAGTCTATTTCAGCAGTCCACAGCAGGCGGTGCTTCAACAGGTCATATAGGCCAAGTTCTTGATTCAGGGGCGGAATCTTCTCTATGAAGCTGATGCAAAGTTGCGGGCGGCCGGGTACAGCCTGGAAATGCTCGATACGTTTGCCGAAGAAATGCTTCTCTGCCATGAACTCCCTGCCGTCTGGCCTCAATCCGATGGCGGTGGAATCGCTGGCTGCAAGAACTCTGCTTGTACAAAGCAATATTATGCCCAGGAGGAATAGTCTCGTATTTGCCATAATGATTATTTCTTAGATGATTATTACTTGGATTGTTATTCCTTAGATTATTATTCCTTACTTCAGCGGATTCCAGCCCTGTGCCTTCAGCTCGAACTCCTGGCCGTCGCGAGTGATAAGATTGCACCCGAGCGATTCCTTGGTGATGTGCCCAATGATATGAACATCCTGGAGCTGCGAAACGCGGTCGTGGTCGGCCAGGGGAACAGTGAACAGCAGTTCGTAGTCCTCGCCGCCGTTTAGGGCGCAGGTGGTAACATTCATATTGAGTTCCTCGGCCATTGTGGCGGTCTGGTAGTCCAGGGGGATGCGCTCTTCGTAGATACAGCATCCTACATGACTTTGTGTGCAGATGTGCAAGAGTTCGCTGCTCAGCCCGTCGCTGATGTCCATCATGCTGGTAGGGCGTAATCCGGCCTCGGCCAAAGCCAGAATGACATCGCGGCGTGCCTCGGGCTTGAGTTGCTTTTCCAGGATATATTCGTGCCCGGCCCAGTCAGGTTGAGCCTGTTCCAGCTGTGCCAGCTCCTGGCGGTTACCTGTCCGCCTGGCCTCTTCCACCTGGTGCTCGAAGACGATTCTCTCCCTCTCGAGCAATTGCAGGCCCATGTAGGCTGCCCCAAGGTTGCCGCTGACACAGATGAGGTCGGTTTCCCTGGCTCCGTTCCTATAGACGATATTCTCGTCCGGCGCTTCGCCGATAGCCGTAATGCTGATGGCCAGTCCTGTCAGGCTGCTGGTCGTGTCGCCGCCAACTATATCTACATGGTGCTCCTGGCATGCCTGTCGCATACCTGCATACAGCTCGTCCATATCCTCGATGCTGAAACGCTTGCTCAGTGCAAGGCTGACGGTCACTTGGCGTGGCATGGCATTCATTGCATAGACATCGCTCAGGTTAACCATGATAGCCTTGTAGCCTAAATACCGCATCGGTACATAGGTGAGGTTAAAGTGTACGCCCTCCATCAGAAGGTCGGTGGTGACAAGGGTGCGCATGCCCGCCTCCGGGGCCAGTACGGCACAATCATCACCTACGCCCTTCAGCGTACTGGCGTTCTGGGGCTCAATATCTTCGGTCAGATGCTTTATCAATCCGAATTCTCCCAGTTCTGATATGTTCGCCATTTTATTATCTGATTTGCGATTTCTTAATGATTTACGATATACTCTTCCTGTTCGCAATTATGATGATGAACTCCCTTCTCAGCTTCTCCTAATCATTTCCTCCATGATGTTGGCCATGCGTGGCTGAGCCTCATTAGCCGCCTTCTGGACGTCCTCGTGGGTGACCTTTACGATCTTACCGTTTACGCCCAGGTCTGTGATGATGCTCAGTCCGAAGCAACGAATACCGCAATGGCGGGCAACAATAACTTCGGGCACGGTGCTCATGCCAACTGCATCGGCTCCCCAGTGTGCGAACATGCGGTATTCGCTTGGCGTCTCGTAGGTAGGCCCCTGAGTTGCCAGGTAAACACCTCGCTTCAGTTTAATGTCAAGTTCGGCCGCAATGGTCTTGGCCAGCTGAATCAGTTCGGGGTCATAGGCTTCGCTCATGTCCGGAAAACGGGGACCGGGGGGAATGTTGGGCCCATGCAGAGGATTCTCGGGCATATAGTTGATGTGGTCGGTGATAATCATGATGTCGCCGATGCGGAAGCTTGGGTTGGTTCCTCCTGCGGCATTGCTGACGAAGAGCGTCTTGATGCCCAGCTCGTACATGACGCGGATGGGGAAGGTCACCTCCTTCATGCTGTAGCCTTCGTAAAAGTGGAAGCGGCCCTGCATGGCCATGATTTCCTT
Source organism: uncultured Prevotellaceae bacterium (assembly GCA_946407895.1). Classification (GTDB taxonomy): domain Bacteria; phylum Bacteroidota; class Bacteroidia; order Bacteroidales; family Bacteroidaceae; genus Physcousia. The sequence goes on along the minus strand of CAMJQA010000013.1, from coordinate 24,871 downwards.
GCCTCCCAGCTTGCCGAATATGAGTTGTCCGCTATGTCCCTCCACCGTAGATACGGGGAAGTTGGGTATTGTGCTGTAGGGGATAGCCAATTCAGTTACGATTCTCTCTGCCAGATGTCCCAGTCCGGTACCCAGGATAATGGCTGTCTCGGGGTGACTTGGCATTCTATCCTTCAGCCAAGCCGCTGTTTCTTGAATTTTTGTGTACATAGTTCAGTATTTTTTCGTTAAAAGCAGTAGTTTGATTCCTCATGATTTCAACTTGAATGGGCAATGCGTAGAAGTTCTCCTCCACCTGGCTGTCCAGCCCCTTTACGTCTCTCAGCCTTGCTGCGTCCTTTTCGGTCGTAATGACAATCTTTGGCCGCGGCATATCGGCAAAGGTCTTGTTGATGAGCCTTACATCGGCAGGGCGGTATTTATGGTGGTCAGGGAAACTGAGTGTCCTGATGTGTTGGGCATACTTCCTGAGGTCTTGCTCCATTTGGTAGGGGCAGGCTATGCCCGTAACCAGCAGCACATGAATGTCCTCTGGTCGCAGGGTTTCCAGATTGCGCTGCCCGTCCTTGAAAAGCGCTTGCAGGGGTGCATAGCGCAGAGTGCTGAAGAAAAGGTCCTGATAGGGTTTCAGGGCCAGGCATTGCTGCACGACTCGGAATCCCATCGGGCTCAGGTCGGGCGGGCATTTGGTGACCACGATGATTTGAGCCCTCTCCATGTTTGAGGCACTTTCGCGCAACCTGCCAGCCGGCAGCAACCTGTCTTCGGTGACAAGTCGGCTGTAGTCGGTCAGCAGAATGTTCAGGCCTGCCTTGACGCGCCGGTGTTGGAATGCATCGTCCAACACGATGGCTTGAACATTGCTGGTACTGCTGTCGTGCATCAGATGCTCTATACCTCTGCGGCGATTTGCGTCCACGGCAATATAGGCTTGGGGGAACTTGTGCTTCATCTGCCACGGCTCGTCGCCAAGCCGGTTGGCCGGTGTAGTCTCAGCGGCCAGCAGATAGCCGCTACCCTTGCGCTTGTAGCCCCTGCTGAGCACAGCTGTGTGCAGCCGCCTGTCCAACAGCCGCAGCAGATACTCTACGTGAGGCGTCTTCCCCGTGCCGCCAACCGTGATGTTGCCCACGCAGATGATGGGTATGTCGTATGACTTCGACTTCAGCCATCCCATATCATACATGAGATTCCTGATGCCCGTGAGGGCTCCGTAGAGCCAGCTCAGGGGCATGAGCCAGGGGTTGATATGGATTTGGCTGCTGTTCATCGTTGCGTGTTGTCAGTTCTTGGTGGCGGCTATGCGGCCTATCGGATGTTGGGGTCAAAGGGGATGCGAGCCTGCACGGGTGCTTGCTGGCGCAATGAGCGCAGCAGGTTAAAGGCCGTGTAGTATTCGCCCAGTGTGGCGCGCATTTCTTCTTCCAGGTAGGACGACTTCTGCTTGCTGAGCAGGTCGGCAAACCAGGGCTCGCTGTCGGGATAGCGTCCAATGGTGTACTTCTCAATGCCGGCCGTTTCGGCAGCTGCCTTGATGGCGTCGTCCAGGTCGCCCAGCTTGTCAACCAGCCCGATGGCTACGGCCTGTTCACCGGTCCATACGCGACCCTCGGCAATGGCCTTCACATCGTCCTGCTTCATCTGGCGCCCGTCGGCTACACGGCCCGTGAAGAGCTCGTAGCCCTGGTTGACATGGCTCTGCAGCATGGCGCTCTCTGTCTCGTTGAAGGGGCGTCCCATTGCGCCTATGTCACTCAGGGCATTGGTCTTTACGACATCAAAGCTCAGGCCTACTTTCTGGGTCAGCAGCTCACTGGCATCGGGAATCATGCCAAAGATGCCGATACTGCCGGTCAGTGTTGATGCCTCGGCAATAATCTTGTTTGCTGCACAGGAAATGTAGTAGCCGCCGCTTGCTGCCATGCCGCCCATTGACACGACAACGGGCTTCTTCTCCTTGAGCAAGGTTACCTCCTTCCAAATCTGCTCACTTGCATAGGCGCTGCCGCCGCCCGAGTTTACGCGCAGCACTACGGCCTTCACCTTGTCGTTCTGGCGCAGGCGCTGCAGGTCCTTCACCACCTTTTTGCCTACAATCTGGTGCTCGGTGCTGAAGCTCATGCCGCCCGTGTTCTCCACGATATCACCGTAGGCATAATATACGGCTACCTCGTCGGACACCTTGTCGCCCAGCGTCTCGGCGTGAGCCACGTCCTTCAGGGTGGTGAAGCACAGGGCGTCATCCTCGTTCAGCCCGGCTTTTTCCTTCAGGATGCGCTTGACATCGCTGATGTAGCACAACGTGTCAACCAGTCCGCTCTTCACACTCAGGGTGGGGTCGCTCAGGGCAGTCATACTGTCGGCCAGCCCGTTGAGCTGTTCGGGCGTCATGTTGCGCGACTTAGCCACATCCTTCAGCATATTGTTCCAGATACTGCTCAGGAAACTGGTCACCTGCTCGCGATTGGCTTCGCTCATGCTGGTGTTGATGAAGGGCTCCACGGCACTCTTGTACGTGCCCACCTTGAAGACCTGCATCTTTACGCCCACCTTCTCCAGCAGGCCCTTGTAGAATATCGGCTCGCTGGCCAGGCCGCTCCAGTCGAGGGTGCCAATGGGGTTCAGCATAACCTTGTCGGCCAGTGAACTCAGGTAGTATGCGTTCTTGCTATACCCGTCACCATAAGCTATTATCCACTTTCCGCTCTCCTTGAAGCGGACCAGGGCGTGGCGCAGTTCCTCCGCCATTGCGGGTGTGGCGCTCAGGGAGCCGCCTTCCAGATATACGCCGATGATGTTCTTGTTCGTGGCGGCCTTCTCCAGGGCTGTGATGGCCTCGTCCAGGGCAATGGGAGACTCTTCGTTGCCCGAAAGGGCTGCAATGTCGAAGGGCATCTCGTCGGCCCGTTCCTGCATTGAGGTGTTCAGGTTGATCTTCAGGATTGATTCCTTCTTGATGGGGGAAGTCATGCCTTCGCTGGCCGCCATGCCGGCAATAGAGATAATGGTGATGACGGTCATGATGATACTGAATAGCAACAGGCCTACGATAGTGGCCATGGTGTACTTGATAAAGTCTTTCATTTCGCTTTTGTCGTAAATTAAATTTTGTATAATTTTGAGCAAAAATAGTGTTTCTCTGCGTATTCCCCAAAAATCTTGCCCTTTTTTATCTGTTATGTTCCCGTTTTTTGCTGTATGATACATAAAAGCGGCGTCAGAGGTTGCCCTTACAACCCTGTTATTGCAGGCATACCTGGCTCCAGGGCACCACTCGTTCCGGTCGCAAAATTATGGGGAGAGCGTTCGTCTGATTTTGCTTAGTGCACCATCAGGCCTCTGTGAAAAATCTGTAAATTCTCTATAATTTCTCTATAAAACCTCTATAAAAACGCTATCCCTATAGCATAGAGAAATTATAGAGAATTTATAGAGAAATGATAGAGAGACGATAGAGAACTTATAGAGAACCGATGGAGATGATATCAAGGAATCTGTGAATACTTTACCCAACCGTGGCTTTCAATGGCCCGGGTTTATGCCTGATTCCTAATGTTGGGTTAAGGCAAGTCCGTCGTGAATTTTTGGTTGAGGGACGGATAGTGCGTCATGTCCAGCTGGAGGGGGGTGATGGCTGCCATGTTATGGTCCAGGGCCCAGTAGTCCGTATCGCTGGCTTCTGGCTCCAGGTTTGTAAAGAATCCTGTAAGCACGTATTCGCCCTCCTTCTCCGTCTGCCGCCACTCTTGCTGCCAGTTTCCTCGTGCCATTCGGCAGACGCGGGCACCTTGCAGGCGGTCGGTTACGGGGAAGTTTACGTTGAGGCAGACGTCCTGTGGCAGCCCGTCGGCAAGGACACTTTGTGCAATCTGTGTAATGATTTTTCGGTATGGGGTGAAGTCGCACTCCTGTGCTCTGGTGCGCAGGCTGTAACCAATAGCCGGTACGTCCTTCATGCAGGCTTCGAGTACGGCCCCAATGGTGCCGCTATAGTGGAGGCTGACGGAGGCGTTGTCGCCATGATTGATGCCGCTGACCAACAGGTCGGGCCGGCGGGGCACCACCTTCTCCAGGGCCAGCTTCACGCAGTCAACCGGTGTGCCCGAGCATGACCAGATGCTGAGGCCAGGAACCGTGCTGAGCCTGCTGAGCCGGACTGGCTGCACGGGCGTAATGGCACAGGCCGAACCAGAGCGGGCCGAGTCGGGAGCGACCACAATTACGTCGCCCAGCTGTTGCATCAACGCAGAGAGCTCTTGGAGGCCCTGAGCATGCACTCCATCGTCGTTTGTAATCAGTATAAGGGGCTTCTTTTTCATAAATAATCCAAATTTGGGACTGCAAAAGTAATAAAATTGTTTAAACTGGGCCGATATTTCAAAAGAAAATATTATCTTCGCACCCAAAATAGGTAAATATATGGGAAAAATCATTGCGTTAGCTAATCAGAAGGGTGGAGTGGGAAAGACAACCACGAGCATGAACCTGGCCGCCTCGCTGGCTACTTTGGAGAAGAACGTCCTGCTCGTTGATGCCGATCCGCAGGCCAATGCCTCATCGGGCGTAGGCGTGGACATCACCCAGGTGGAGTGCTCACTGTACAACGTCCTGATGGACCATGTGGACCCCCGCGAAGCTATTTACACCACCGATATAAACGGCATGGACGTCATACCCTCGCACATTGACCTGGTAGGCGCCGAAATAGAAATGCTGAATGCCAAGAACCGTGAACGGGTGCTGAAAAACGCCCTGGCAACGCTGGCAGACGAGTATGACTATATACTCATCGACTGCAGTCCAAGCCTGGGACTCATCACCGTAAACGCCCTGACGGCGGCGAACAGCGTCATCATACCCGTCCAGTGTGAGTATTTCGCCCTGGAGGGAATCAGTAAATTGCTCAATACCATCAAAATAGTGAAGCACAAACTGAATCCGGAACTGGAGATTGAGGGCTTCCTGTTGACGATGTACGACAGCCGCCTGCGTCTGGCAAACCAGGTGTACGACGAGGTGAAACGGCACTTCCGTGAGTTGGTGTTCAAGACCGTCATCCAGCGAAATGTTAAGCTGGGCGAGGCACCGGGGCACGGCGTGCCGGCCATCCTGTACGATGCCGATTCGGTGGGGGCAAAGGCGCATCTGGCCTTGGCTCAGGAGATAATTGAAAAGAACCAGAAGTAAAAATCATAGACCAATGGCAGTAAGAAAGAAATATAATGCACTGGGGCGCGGACTGGATGCCCTGATCAGTGTGGATGACATAAAGACTGATGGCTCATCCAACATCTCGGAGGTGAGCCTTGACCGGATTCTGCCTAATCCCAACCAGCCGCGAAGAGACTTTGATGAGGACTGCTTGCAGGAACTGGCCAGTAGTATAAGCCAGATAGGCATCATACAGCCCATCACCCTGCGCGATATGGGCGATGGCACATATACCATCATTGCCGGCGAACGCCGCTGGAGGGCCAGCAGGCTGGCCGGACTGACGCGTATCCCGGCCTATATACGCACTGTTGACGATGAGAACATGATGGAAATGGCGCTGGTGGAGAATATCCAGCGACAGGACCTGACGGCCTTGGAGATAGCCCTGGCCTATCAACACCTGATAGAGCAGTATGGGCTTACGCAGGAGCAGTTGAGTGACCGGGTGGGCAAGAACCGTGCAACGGTAACCAACTACCTCAGGCTGTTGAAGCTGCCGGCAACCATACAGATGGCGCTGAAGAACCGTGAGATAGACATGGGGCACGCCCGTGCCCTGCTTTCGCTTGACGATCCTGCTGTGCAACTGAAGGTCTTTGCCGAGATGCAGAAGGAGAAAATGAGCGTGAGGCGTATTGAGGAAATGGTGAAGGGGCTGAACGAAGGTGCCACCGTGAAGGTGAAGGGCGGAAAGTCCATCCGTCCGAAGGGTGTGCGGCTGAGCAGCGAGTTCTCGGCTCTGAAGGACAGCCTGAGTAACTTTTTCCATGCAAAGGTGCAGCTGACCTGCTCTGAAAAGGGGCGCGGCAAAATCAGCATCCCCTTTGCCAACGAGAGCGAGTTGGAGCGCATCATTGAACTGTTGGACCACTTGAAGCATTGAAACGCGACGTTTTCATAGTGATGAGGCGGCTCGTATTGCTGTGCTTCCTGTGGGGATGTGCTGCTTGGGTTGCTGAGCTCAGGGCACAGACGGCTAACGACTCCATCCCGCAGGAGGTAAAGCGCGAACGTAAAACAGCTACAGGCCATCGCCGCAAAGGGCGGCTGACGGAAGTGCCTGATTCAGCTATGATGAAGCAAGCGGCCGAACGGCCCGACTCGGTGGCTAAGGATTCCCTGAAGGGGGATACGCTGAAGGGGCGGATTAAGGCTAAAGACATGCTGGCGGATTCGCTGCTGACGGATTCCACCAGGCTGGGGGCCTATGCCGACAGTTTGCTGCATCGTGCCCTGTCTCCTGCACCCTCGGACCACTTTCGTCCAGACCCCATCCGCTCAATGTGGCTGGCTCTGGTGTTCCCAGGCGGGGGACAAATCTATAACAGGAAATATTGGAAATTGCCCATTGTCTATGGAGGCTTTCTGGGCTGTACCTATGCTTTGACGTGGAACAACATGATGCTGCATGACTACCAGCAGGCTTATCTTGATATTATGGACAGTGACCCTGGCACGCAGAGCTATATGAAGATGTTGCCCATTGGATATGATATCTCGGGTAAGGAGGAACGCTTCAAAACTATCTTCAAGAACAAGAAGAATCACTTTAGGCGTTTCCGCGACCTCAGCATTTTTGCCTTTGCCGGAGTCTATCTGATTTCCGTCATCGATGCCTATGTGGATGCCGAGCTATCGTCATTCGACATCAACGAAGACTTGAGTCTGAGACTGGAGCCTGCGGTTATTGAGACAGGGCTGCCTGGCAACAGGTTCCATTCCACATCGTACGGTTTGGGATGCGTATTGGCGTTTTAAAGAATTGTTGGATTTTGAATAAGAATGTATTTAGAGATATTTGAGATGAAGAAGTTCAAGAGCATATTTCTACTCCTTGCATTAGGCTGGTTTACGGGCATAAATGCCCTGGGCCAAGAGGCTGAGGAAAGTAAAGAAACCATCGTGGCCGAGGCAGACAGCCTGGTATTGCCCGAAGGCATGCAGATTCAGGAAATTGACAGCCTGCTGCGTGACTGGAGTGTGAGGAACTTCCTGACTTTCGACGAGAATTGCGAGACAACGGGCGAGAATCCTACTTTTGAACCCGAGGTGTATATCAGCCGCTTGCAGCGCCTGCCCAATGTGATTGAGATGCCATACAACGATGTGGTGCGCAGGTACATTGACCAATATAGCGGGCGCCTGCGTCGAACGGTTAGCGTAATGCTGGGTGCTTCAAATTTCTATAACCCTATCTTCGAGGAGGCCCTCGAGAGTTACCAGATTCCATTGGAACTGAAGTACCTGCCAATCATTGAGAGCGCCCTGAATCCCAGTGCTACCAGCCGGGCGGGCGCCGCCGGGCTGTGGCAGTTCATGATAACCACCGGCAAACAGTATGGGCTGGAGGTGAACAGCCTTATCGATGAGCGTAGAGACCCCATTAAGTCGAGCTATGCTGCTGCCCACTATCTGAAAGACCTTTATGATATCTTCGGTGACTGGACTCTGGTGATTGCCAGTTATAATTGTGGGCCTGGAAACGTGAATAAGGCAATCAAGCGGGCAGGCGGTGTTATGGATTATTGGAAAATATATCCTTATCTGCCCCGCGAGACTCAGGGTTATGTGCCGGCTTTTATTGCGGCAAATTATATAATGAACTATTATTGTGACCACAATATATGCCCTGTAAACACAACACTACCTATGGGTACTGACACGTTGTCTCTGACGAAGGATGTCAGGATGGAGCAGATTGAGGCCGTATGCGGGGTGGGGCTTGATGAACTGAAAGCCCTGAATCCGCAATTCCGTACGATGCTTGTTCCCGGACAGATGCGTCCATGTACCCTGAGAATGCAGGCCCAGCATATTTCGGCATTCTTAGAGGCCGGTGACTCTGTCTATGTGAAGCCGGTAGAAGGTATGGCTGTAAACCGGAAAGTGGTAGAAATGCCTGTGGCGGATAAAAGGGCATCCGTTTCTGCGGCCGGACGTAAGACCGTTGTGGTGAAGAAGGGAGACACCCTGGGAGCTATTGCCAGTCGTAACCATACAACGGTGCGCAAGTTGCAACAGCTTAACGGACTGAGAGGCGTGAATATTAGGGCCGGGCAGAAGCTGAGAGTGAAGTGAGGAGAATGTAATTATGACGCAGAGAGAGATTGAAGACGAGAAAATGGTAAGCGAGGCCTACCAGCATTTGGTAGAGACTTACCTCAACTCACATCACCGCAAGCATGTGGAGATTATCGACAAGGCCTTCAACTTTGCAAAGCAGGCCCACAAAGGGGTACGCCGTCTTTCAGGTGAGCCTTATATCATGCATCCTATTGCTGTGGCACAGATTGCCTGTGAATCCATTGGATTGGGTAGCACCAGTATCTGTGCTGCCTTACTTCACGATGTGGTTGAGGATACAGACTACACCGTTGAGGATATATCTAATCTCTTTGGACCGAAAATAGCTGAAATCGTAGATGGCCTGACAAAAATCTCGGGTGGTATCTTCGGCGATAAGGCTTCTGCGCAGGCTGAGTCTTTCAAGAAACTCCTGTTGACGATGAGCAATGATATCCGTGTGATTCTTATCAAGATATCTGATCGTCTTCATAATATGCGAACTTTGGGCAGCCAGCTTCCAGGCAAGCAATACAAAATAGCCGGAGAAACATTGTATATCTATGCACCATTGGCTAACCGATTAGGTCTGAACCGGGTGAAGGAGGAACTGGAGGACTTGAGCTTTAGGTACGAACACCCAGAAGAATATCAGCAACTGAAAAACAGGTTGGCCAGCATGGAAGGCCACCTGCACGAGATTTTTGAGCAGTTCACACAGCCTATTCGTGAGAGTCTCGACCAAACAGGTCTGACGTACGAAATAAAGGCTCGCATTAAAACGCCCTACAGCATCTGGAGCAAGATGCAAAACAAGCATGTCTCATTTGAGGAAATCTATGACATATTGGCTGTCCGGATTATTTTTGAGGTTGAAGACGGTATAGATGAAAATGCCGTTTGCTTCCAGATTTATTCGGCGTGCAGTCGTATATATAAGCCCCATCCCGAGAGGTTTCGTGACTGGATAAACCATCCAAAGACAAATGGATACCAGGCGTTGCACACAACATTGATGAGCAAGACTGGCCGTTGGATAGAGGTTCAGATAAGAAGCCGTCGGATGGATGATATGGCCGAGCAGGGATTTGCTGCTCACTGGAAGTATAAGGAAGGCGAGAACACCGTTGAGGAGAGCGAAAACGAATTAGACAGGTGGCTTGGCACAATCAAGGAAATCCTTGACGACCCTCAGCCAAATGCTATAGACTTTTTGGATGCGATTAAACTGAATCTTTATGCCAGCGAGATCTTTGTGGTGACGCCAAAGGGCGAGTTCAAGACAATGCCAGCGGGGAGTACGGTGCTTGATTTCGCGTTCAACATCCATACATTCCTTGGAACGCATTGTATAGCTGCTAAGGTAAATCACAGGCTGGTTTCCATCAATTATCGGCTGGAGAGTGGCGATCAAGTGGAAATCTTGACATCTAGGGAGCAAAAGGTGGAACCACAATGGCTGGAATATGTTACTACAGCTAAGGCCCGAGGGAAAATTCAAGCTATTCTTCGTCGCGAGGAGAGGGAGAAGCAGAAGCAGGGAGAGAGACTGTTGCTTGAATTCTTTAAGCAAATAGAAAAAGAACCCGATAGCGTTAATATCGACCGCCTGCGTCAACTTCATGGACTTTCTTCCCGCGAAGAATTGCTCTCGGCGATAGGGAATGGAACTATAACTCTTTCGGCATCGGACCGAAATGTTCTCCAAACCCGTCGGAACTGGCGGCGTTATATTCCTTTCATGCATAAAGAGGGGACTCAGCCTTCTGAACCCAAAACGGTCGTAGACCGCAAAAAGACGCTTCTCCTAAACGAAGAGTCTATAAGGCATTATCTTATCTGTGAGCATTGCCATCCAATCCCCGGTGATGACGTCTTGGGTTATATCAATGATAAAAACAGCATAGTTATCCACAAACGTCAATGCCCGATTGCAGACAAATTGAAAGCCAGTGACGGCAATCATATTCTTGCTGCGAAATGGGATACTCACAAGCAATTATTCTTCCCAGCCACAATACACATGGAAGGTATTGATCACCTGGGCGTCATGCATCAAATCACGGAGGTCCTTTCTCGTCAGCTGAACGTTAATATGAAGCGACTCAACATAGAAGCGCAAGATGGCATATTCCAGGGTGAAATCCTTTTGGAGGTTCATGATGTATCTGACTTGCAGACCATTTGCCGTGATTTGAAGAAAATTGACGAGATAAAGGATGTAAAGAGGCTTTGAAAAACGAAATGTTATGAAAAAGTTCGCAGCCCTCATAAGAAAGAGATACCTTTTGGCAATATGCCTGTTAATCCCGATGCTGTTGCATGCTCAGGAGGATTGGAATCCTATTGCAGACCCAGCAGCTGTGGTGGTGAGTGGGAACGTGCGTTTCACGGTGCTCACCAGTCAGATGATACGTATCCAGTACAGCAGTAATGCACAATTTGAGGATCGTGCAACCTTCGCTGTGGTAAACCGTCGTTTACCGGTTCCGGACTTTACTGCCGAAACAGAAGATGGATATCTGATAATCAAGACGGAACATTTGACATTACGCTATAAGACAGGAACCGTACCTAAGGTTACGGACAAGAAACCTGACAATCTCTCTATCGCTTTTGAAATGAACGGGCAGGAGTGCCTTTGGTATCCTGGCAAGGATGATGCCCTGAACCTGATGGGTACGAACCGCACGCTTGACCAGGCATGGGGCGATAGCCGACGCGGCGACCTGGAGAAGGGGCTGCTCTCAAGGGCAGGATGGGCCATTATCGATGAGAGTCCGAAAACGAAGCGCGGGGACGGCAGTACATCATTTGTCCTGGCTCCTAACGAGGATGGTTTCCTCTGGTGGAACGAGCCTGTGGACAAGAACGCCACCGACTGGTATTTCCTGGGCTACGGCCATGAATACCGGAAGTGCCTGGGCGACTTCGTCAGGATAGCAGGTCGAGTACCTATGCCGCCGAAGTATATCTTTGGCTACTGGTATAGCCGTTACTGGGCTTATCGTCAGACCGAGTTCCAACAGATTATCCGCGATGCGGAGAGCAACGATGTGCCGCTTGATGTGGTGATTATGGATATGGACTGGCACAAGAGCGGTTGGACGGGATGGAGCTGGAACAAAACACTTATACCCACGCCAAAGAACCTTATCAGCTGGATGCACAGTCATGGCGTGAAGACGGCCTTGAACCTGCATCCTGCCGACGGAGTAGGTAGCCACGAAGACAACTATGCTGCCATGAAGGCCGACCTGGGCTACGATAGCGGATATAAGGACGCCATCCCCTGGACAATAGAGAGATACGACTTCTACAAAGCACTCTTCAAGAACATCATACGTCCTCACGAGGACGAGGGAGTGGACTTTTGGTGGCAGGACTGGCAGCAGCACCTGTTGGTGAACGATGTGCCTGGTCTGGGTGAAACGTTTTGGATCAACCACGTCTTTTTCGAGGACATGCGTCGCAACCGTCCCAACCTCCGCCCCGTCATCTATCATCGGTGGGGAGGTCTGGGCAGCCACCGCTATCCCATTTGCTTCTCGGGCGATGCCTGGGCCGCCTGGAGTACGTTGGCCTACGAGATTTATTTCACAAGCACGGCCAGCAATGTCTGCTACGATTACTGGGGGCACGACCTGGGCGGACATCAGGGCGGTAACAACGACCCCGAACTGCTGCAGAGATGGTTGCAGTTTGGCGTCTATACCCCCATCTTCCGCACTCATGCCACGAATGACAGTAAGCTTGAACGTCGCATCTGGAAGTATCCCAACTTTGAGCAGTTGCGTGAGACTATACGTCTGCGCTACCAACTCTTTCCCTACCTCTATACCGCAGCACGCGAGACTTACGAGACGGGTGTCGGCATGAATCGTCCCCTCTACTACGATTGGCCCGAGGAGAATAATGCTTATCGTTTCGAGGACGAATACATGTTTGGCAACGATATATTGGTGGCACCCATCTATACTCCCTCGGAGAACGGGTATAGTCATCGTCGCATTTGGCTGCCGGAGGGAAAGTGGTGGGATGTCACGAAGCAAACATTAAGAGAGGGCGGCACGACGTTTACCAGCAGCTTCACCACCGATGAGTTTCCTGTCTATTACAGGCCGGGAGCCATTATCGTGAACTATCCTGTACAGCGTACTGTGCAGACGACTCCCGATGAGATTGTTCTACGTGTCGTGCCAGGTGCCGACGGTACGGGCCGTTTCTATGAAGATGACGGAACTAACCAGGACTATGCCGATGGGAAAATGGCCAACACCTATTTCAGCCAGACACACGGCTCCGATGGCGTAACGTTGCGCATCGCCCCTCGCGAAGGCACCTACGAAGGCATTCCAGCCGAGCGCGCTTGGCGCATAATCTTCCTTGGGCAGGCAAAATGGCCTCAGAATATTACATTGGACGGTGAGCCTGTAAGCCAGGAGCAGGTGTCATTCGACGAGGCAACAGGCGAGGTTACCGTGCTGATACCCACTACTGCTTGTGACAGGGAAATCGTGCTCAAGATGCAAGGCATTCGGGAACTGCCATGCCAGCCGAAAGAGAACGACAACGAAGTCGTTAACGAAGGCGCACGTACACAGACCACGCTCTACGTTACCGGTAGCGCCGTACCTGGCGGCGAGGTCATCCCCCTGGAGAAATGGGAAGACGGCACCTTCAAGTTCCATGGCCCCTTGCTGCCCGGCGAACTCTATATCATCACAACCAGCGGCATCCGGGCTACTACCCGCTTCTACGCGCCGCGGCAAGCCGGCAGCACGATTGTGAACGACGGCATATCCTACTCAGCCGTCAATAGTCAGGACCAGGCCGCCTGGACGGTACCCTTTGCTGCAGACAACTACCGCTTTACCGTTTCTACGACCAGCAGGACGGTTAGCGGAGAACTCTTCACTTGGTGGTATGAGACGTGGATTGTGGGTGGTTGTACCGAAGACGGACAGGGCAGTTGGAGACTGGAAGCTGGCAAACCGATGGTACAGAACCCCGTGAATCCGTATGAATGGACGTGGGTGGGCGAACTCAGGAATTACACGGCCAATGTGGAGTCTAAGCGCTTCAAGATACTGGGCCAGTACGGGTGGAATCCTAAATCGCTACACCCCTATCGTCAGGATGCCTCCATACTGAAGGCTCGCCAGGCCATCTATAACAATTCCAACGACTACAAGTGGACCATTGGCGAAGACGGTTATTACCGCATTACTTGCAACGTCTTCCTGGAGACCGTAACAGGCGAGTATCTGGGTTCAGAACTGCCCGACGGAATCGAGTCGACTCGTCAGTCCGGCGTCAGCATCGATGCCCATGGCCGTACCCTCTGCGTAACGGCCGGTGAGCCAGTTACGGTAACCATCCACTCACCCGGCGGACAGCAGATGGCAACTCTGCAGGGGGCTATGGTCAGTTGGACTGCTCCCTGGCCGGGTATATATTTGCTGGAAATTGCGGGTGAACACACTCGCCAAACCCAAAAGTTCTTGGTGAAGTAAGGAGAGGTTTGTAGGTAAAATAGAACCAATATATGAATGTCTATATAAGAATATTAATCCTGTATTTCCTGCTATGCTTCGCTTCTGCCTTGCATGCTCAATACTATCAGACCTATACCACCACCGCCGATGGTAAGAAGCTGATGGAAATGGCTGTCAGGAGGGCACGCAGTACAATATCAGGAAACTCCGTCATCCTGCGGCCCGCAGAGCAGTATCAGACGATGGAGGGTTTCGGCTATGCCATGACGTATAGCGCTTGCTACAATTTGCTGAAGATGCAGCCGCGTGACCGCCATGCCTTGCTGCGCCGTACCTTCAGCACTACCACAGGTTATGGATGCAGTTATGTGCGTATCAGTATAGGATGCAGCGATTTTAGCAGCACCGAATATACGCTCTGCGACAAGCCGGGGCTGGATAATTTTGCCTTGCAGAAAGATGAGACAGACTTTGTCATTCCTGTCCTGAAAGAAATCCTGCAGATAAACCCCGACCTGAAAATCATAGCAGCTCCCTGGACCTGTCCCCGTTGGATGAAGGTGCGCAGCCTCAGCGCCCCGTCGGCCTATAACTCGTGGACGGGCGGTCACCTCAACCCCCGATATTATGCCGACTATGCCCAGTATTTCGTGCATTTCGTGCAGGCATTCCAGGCCGAAGGCATCCCCATCTATGCCGTGACGCCTCAGAACGAACCGCTCAACGGCGGCAATTGTGCTTCGCTGCTCATGCCTTGGAACGAGCAGGCTGCCTTCCTCCAGCACCTGGCACCCGCCTTTGTACAGGCCGGGCTGCAGACGAAGATATACGTCTTTGACCACAACTATAACTACGACGGTAAATCGGACCAGCAGGACTATCCCATCAAGGTCTATGACGCTCTGGGCGAGAGCCTTCAGGGACGCGAACTTATCGTAGGCTCGGCCTGGCATAACTACGGCGGCTCTCCCGGCGAACTCGACGATATCCATCAGAAGGCTCCCGGCCAGGACATGATTTTCACGGAGGCCAGTATCGGGGAGTGGAATGATGGCCGTAACCTTAGCGCACGCCTGCTTTACGATACCGAGCAAACCGTAATAGCCACGGTGAACCGCTATTGTAGTGCCGTACTCGTATGGAACTATATGCTTGATTTGAACAAAGGGCCTAACCTCGACGGCGGGTGCACCACTTGCTACGGCGCGGTAGATATCGACCAGAACGACTATCATACCGTAACTGCCAACAGCCACTTCTACATGATCAGCCATATCGCAGCTGTCGTGAGGCCGGGTGCCGTCCGTATTGGCACGAATAACGGTGTTGCCGACATCCAGTATGTCTGTTTCCAGAACCCCGACGGCACGTATGGCATCGTTGCTACCAACAGCAGCTCGTCGGCCAAGACCGTAGGCTTTGGCGTGAGCGGCATTGGGGTGGGCTCCGTCAGCCTGCCGGCCCAGAGCGTGGTTTCCGTCTTGCTTACGGCCGAGAACCCAGAGCTGACGCTTACCTTAGGCAATAAGAAGTTCAGTCGCTCTGGCGTAGAACGCTTCACGTTGACCTCAGCCTTGGAGCAGGGCGAGACTTACGAGGCAAGCTTCCTCAAGGGCGAGGACCTTTCGCAATGGTATATCGACCCTGATTTCTTCCAGCTGGATGGTGACGGCCTGCTGAGGTTCAAGGCTCTGTCTGACACGTATCTCCTTACGGTAAATGTCAACGAGCGTTCTCTCGTAGCACGTCCCACCTTGAAGACGATGGATGCCTCGGGACAGGGCAGCCTCTTCATAATTGGCGCGGCTGTTGGCAAGCCATATTATATAGAAGGTACGCGATGGGATGCCGAACGTGCAATCCCCATGGCCGAGGTGCGCGACCAGGTTTATCAGGCCACTCTTACCGTAGGCGAGCAGCTGAACCCTAAGTATGCGGAGTTTGGGATATATGGCAACTATGCCACGATGCAGCCCCATTTTATGGGGCGTGCTGGCAGCGAATACCGCCTGACACTCAGCAATATGCAGTTCGACATAGGCAAGGGCTACCTGGGGCATGAGGATGGCGTCGTCTATCTGCGCAGCACGGCACGCCTGCAGGAGGGCGACACGTATTTGCTGACTGTAGACCTGACGCGTGGTGTAGCCGAGGGGGAACTTTCAATCGAGAAGACCGATCCCAATAGCATCGAGCCAATAAAGCGGGCTTCGGGCAACCAGTCTCGGGCCATTCCTGGCGAGCTGTACAATCTGCAAGGCCAGCGCTTGGCCAAACCCCTTCATCGCGGTATCTATATTCAGGGAAAAAGGAAAATCATATATTAACTATAATAAACTCAACTTATGTCATCCATGAGAAAAACAAGTTTTTTACGGGCCGTTCTCATTCTGCCGTTTATGGCGGTAATGCCCCTCAGTCTTCAAGCCCAGCTTCGTTGGAACTGGGAAAAGGGAACGATTGTTGTCGAAACCCCCGAGCGTCCTGCAGGTCAGCAGTCTGCCCTCAACCTGGCCACTCCGGCCTTGCCTGTTGTACGAGTGGCCTTTGTAGGTCTGGGCAATCGCGGACCGTATGCCGTTGAACGGTGGACGCACATGAACGGCGTGCGCATCGTAGCACTTTGCGACTATGAGAAGGAGCGTGCCGAAAAGTGCCAGCACTTCCTTACCGATGCCGGGCTGCCCGAGGCTGATATCTATTATGGCGAGGACGGCTATAAGGAACTTTGTGCGCGCGAGGACATCAATCTGGTTTATATTGCTACCGATTGGGAGCATCATGTGCCGGTGGCCAAGTGCGCTTTGGAGCACGGCAAGCATGCTGCCGTTGAGGTGCCGGCTGCCCTTACCGTTCAAGACTGCTGGGACTTGATCGACCTGGCTGAGCAGAAGCGTCTGCATTGCATGATACTGGAGAACTGCTGCTATGATTTCTTTGAGATGAACACGCTCAATATGGCCCAGCATGGCGTCTTCGGCGAGATTCTGCATGTTGAGGGAGCCTATCTGCACAGCCTTTGGGGCTGGACCAACTATTGGCGCAACTGGCGTTTGCGCTACAATAAGGAGCATCGTGGCGATATCTATCCCACGCACGGGCTCGGGCCTGTTGCCCAGTTGCTGAATATCCACCGGGGCGACCGCTTCAAGACGTTGGTGGCTATGGACACGAAGCCCGCTACGGGCCCGGTGGCCGTGCAGGAGTATCCCCAGGACTTGACGAACCTGGATGCTCCGTATCGCAACGGCGACCATACAACCACCCTCATCCGAACTGTTGAGGGCAAGGTGATTGAGATTCAGCATGACGTCATGAACCCCCAGCCATATAACCGCCGCTATCAGCTGACGGGTACAAGGGGCTTTGCCAATAAGTACCCCATCGAGGGGTATGCCCTCAGTAGTGCCCAGATGAAGGCCAGCGGGGTAGATCAGGTGACCTCCGATAACCTTTCTGGCCACGAGTTCATGAAGAAGGAAGACTTCGATGCGCTGGTCAAGAAGTACGAGTCTCCGATAGCCACAAAGTATGGTGCCATTGCCCGCGAGGTAGGCGGACATGGAGGCATGGACTTCATCATGGAGCTGCGTCTTGTCTATTGCCTGCAGCATGGCCTGCCCCTGGATATCGACGTCTATGACTTAGCCGAATGGTGCTGCCTGGCCGAGTTGGGCAGCCTGTCTATGGATAATGAGAATGCGTCCGTTCGTGTGCCCGATTTTACCCGCGGGCATTGGAATGAGCAGAAGGGGTTCCGCTATGCCTATGCCACGCCCGAGGATGAGGCCCGCGTTGACTCCATCTCGCGTCAGTACACCCGTACCTTGAAGGCTGGAGGGCCCAAGGCTGCTGAGAAGGAACTGAAGAAACTGCTGAAACAATTTAAACGATAGAATCATGAAGACATTAAGAACCCTTGTCTCCCTGTTGCTCATCGCTCTGGCCCTGGGCATGCCTCAACGTAGTGAGGCAAAGAAAAACGCCTCGCCCATCACCATCGGGTGTATCGTAAGTGGTGAGGGAGATGTAGATGCAACGTTCAAGAACCTGCAAGAGATGGGCTTTACATCTTGCCAGATCGGCCTTCCCGGGAACCGCTCCCAGGAGACTATCGACAAGCTGAAGGCCGCCCGCCAGAAGTATGGCATCAAGATTACTACGGTCATCACCATTCCCGGCCGTTGCGTGTGGGACTTCATGGAGGGGCCCTCCACTATCGGGCTTGCACCGGTCGAGGGCAGGGAGGAGAAGATGAAGGTCTATCGCGAGTGTGTGGATTTCTGCCAGAAGGCAGGCATACCCGCCCTGCACTCGCATTTCGGCTTCATCCCCGAGGACCCCAGCACGGAGCAGTACAAGTCCTTCATCGTTGTCATGAAGGAACTGGCCACCTATGCCAAGGAGCGTGGCGTGGACATTTACTTCGAGACGGGGCAGGAAACGCCTACCACGCTGCTGCGTACGATAAAGGACATCGGCACGGGCAACTGCTTCATAAACTGCGACACGGCCAACCTGCTTCTCTACGGCAAGGCTAACCCCACGGATGCCATTCGCCAGTTTGGTCATCTCGTACGCGATATGCACGCCAAGGACGGCACCTATCCCTCGGCTGACGATCCTTACCATTTGGGTCATGAAAAGCCCATACCCGAGGGCGACGTCGATTTCCCCGCTATCATAAAATTGCTGAAGCAGCAGGGTTATACGGGGGCCATTACCATCGAGTATGAGATGAGCGACCGTACTGCCGACTACATGGTAAAGACCCGCAAGTACCTGCAGAAACTGATTGACAAATACTAATCGTGACCTTTTTGAACCCTTAAACTTTATTCCCTATGACAGCAAATGATACCATAAACGTGGCCTTGATAGGTTGCCGCAGCATGGGCTGGGCCGACCTTTGCGCCATGCTGCAGAACCCCGGAGTGCAGTTGGTTGCCTTGTGCGACGTTGACCAGGCCGTGCTGGATGCCCGTACGGCCGATGCCGAGAAGAACTGGGGCCGCCGCCCCGATCAGTACCGCGACTACCGCCGCCTGCTTGAGCGCAAGGACGTTGATGCCGTCATCATAGGCACGCCCGACCATTGGCATTGCCTTATCATGACCGATGCCTGCGCGGCTGGCAAGGACGTCTATGTTGAGAAGCCCGCGGCCAACAGCATAGGCGAGTGCGACGCCATGGTGCGTGCCCAGCAGTATTACGGGCGCATCGTGCAGGTGGGGCAGCAGAAGCATAGTGCCGAGCATTGGAAACAGCTACACGAGTTCATAGCCAGCGGAAAGCTGGGACACATAGGGCGGGTCAGGATATGGGCCAACTTCACCTACGTGGTGCTTACCAACCCCACCCCCGATGCCGAGCCGCCTGCAACGCTCGACTACGATATGTGGCTCGGGCCTGCACCCCGGCGGCCCTATAGCCTGACGCGCAACCAGAGCTGGCGTTGCTTCTGGGACTACGGAGGCGGACTGATGACCGACATGGGGCCCCACCTGCTGGATATGGCCCTGTGGCACATGAACGTTACCGAGGTGCCCCGACGCGTCTCGGCCGTCGGCGGCAACTTCGTGAATCCCGATAACAAGGCCGAGACGTTCGATACGCTCGACGTCCTCTACGAGCTGCCCGACTTCAATATCGAGTGGAGCAATACAGCCATCTCCACCGGCCCCTACGGCAGCATCAACGGCCTGGAGTTCAAGGGCGAGAACGGCATGCTGGTCACCAACTACGACTGGTGGGAGGTCATTCCCCAGTCGGGGCGCATGGAGCCCATGAAGGTCATGGCCACGCCGGGCGAGCATGTGGTGCATACGGGCAATTTCCTGGATTGCGTGCGGTCCCGCCGGGCCGACCAGCTGGCATGCCCCATCACTCATGGAGCCCTCTGCGCCAAGTATGCCCACCTGGGCAACATAGCCGCCCGCACGGGGCTCTCCCTATGCTATGACGACCAGAAGCATACCTTCCACAACAAGGTGGCCGACCGCCTGATTACCCGTCCCTATCGCAAGCCCTGGAAGATGTTTTGAACTTTGCGCTCGGCTCTGCCGCTTGCTACCGCGCTCGGCTCTGCCGCTTGCTACCGAAGGGACGCAAGAAGGGACGCAAGAACTTTGAACTTTAACCTTTAAACTTTGAACCCTTATGACAACAAGAAGAGATTTCCTTCGCCAGTCGGCAACGGCAATGGCCGCTGGCATAATCCTGCCCGGCGTTGTGCGGGCAAAGGCGCTACGGGCAAGCGTGAGCGCCAGCGACCAGGTTAACGTGGCCCTCATAGGGTGCCGCAGTATGGGGTGGTACGACCTGACGGACATGATGAAGCACCCGGGCGTGAACTGCGTGGGCCTGTGCGACATAGACAGCAAGATACTTGAGAACCGGGCTGCCGAGGCTGAGAAGGCCTGGGGGCGGCGGCCGGAGCTATACGGCGACTACCGCCGCCTGCTCGAGCGCAAGGACCTGGATGCCGTCATCATAGGCACGCCCGACCATTGGCATTGCCTCATGATGACCGATGCCTGCGCGGCGGGCAAGGACGTATATGTGGAGAAGCCTGTGGCCAACAGCATAGCCGAGTGCGACGCTATGGTCAGGGCCCAGGAGCGCTATGGGCGCGTCGTGCAGGTGGGGCAGCAGCAACGCAGCTCCAAGCTTTGGCACGAGATGAAGCATTACCTCGACAGCGGACGCCTGGGCCATATAGCCCGCGTGAATATATGGGCAAACTTCAACTATGCGAATGTGCAGACCATGGGCCAGGGCGAGTCCGTACCCGATAATGTGGACTTCCAGATGTGGCTGGGCCCGGCACCCGAGCGCGCTTTCAGCTCCACCTACATACACGGCCTGTGGCGCATGTTCTGGGACTACGGAGGCGGACTGATGACCGACTGGGGCGTACACCTGCTCGACATGGGCCTGTGGGGCATGAACGTAGCCGGCATGCCGCGCCGGGTAGTAGCCACGGGAGCCAACCACGCCAACCCGCGCAACTTCTCCGAGACGTTCGACACGCTCTCCGTCCTCTACGAGCTGCCCGGCTTCCTGATGCAATGGAGCAACATGGCCCTGGAGTCGGGCCCCTACGGACGCCACTATGGCCTGGAGTTCCGGGGCACGAACGGCACGCTCATCGTCAACCGCGAGGGCATGGAGGTCATTCCGCTTGGCAAGAACCTGGAGGCCCAGACGTGGAAGCCCTCGAATGACGAGCACCTCGACCATACCGCCAATTTCATCGACTGCGTGCGTGCCCGCCGCTTCGATACCGCCTGCCCCATCACGAACGGCAGCTTCTGCGCCAAGTATGCCCACCTGGGCAACATAGCCGCCCGCACGCATGAGTCGCTCGTCTATGACGACCGTAAGCATACCTTCCACAACAAGGCGGCCGACAGGCTCCTCAAGCCTTCCTACCGCAAGCCCTGGAAGATGTTTTAACCTTTAAACCTTCATGAACCTTATGAAAAGACTTTCAATCATCCTATTGGGCCTGAGCCTGGCATTAGGCTTGCAGGCCCGCCGACAGAACGTGATATTCGAAACCGACATGGGCAACGACGTTGACGACGCCCTGGCCATCGACATGCTCTACAAGTACGCCAAGGAGGGCAACATACGCCTGATGGCCGTCATGCTGAACAAGGAGGGCCAGTTCCCGCCCCGCTTCATCGACCTGCTCAACACCTGGTACGGCCAGAAGCGCATTCCCATAGGGCTGTCGGGCCGCGACGAGGGGAGCCTGGTGGCCGGGAGCAACTATACGCAGGTGGTTTGCGAGGAGAAGGACGAGGCCGGAAAGCCGCTCTACCGCCGCTCCATCAAGGACTACAGCCGGCTGCTGCCCGCCCCCAAGCTGTACCGCAAGCTGCTGGCCCGCGCCAAGGACCATTCCGTAACCATCGTCTCCGTGGGCTTCAGCACCAACCTGGCCCTGCTGCTCGACACGCCTGCCGACGAATACTCCCCCCTGACGGGGCGACAGCTGGTGGAGCAGAAGGTGGACCGCCTCGTTACCATGGCCGGGCACATGGAGGACAAGAACTTCCACGAGTATAACGTGGTGAACGACATTCCCGCCTGCCAGCGCGTATATAACGAGTGGCCCACAGACATCTACACCTCGCCCTTCGAGCTGGGGCTGCAGATCAGGTACCCCGCCCGCAGCATACAGAACGACTTCACCTGGACGGCCCATCACCCCATCGTGGATGCCTACAAGGCCTACCTGCCCCGGCTGGAGGACCGCCCCACCTGGGACCTCACGGCCGTGCTCTATGCCGTAGATGCGCAGGACTTCTTCAACGTGTCGGCGCCCGGACGCATCACCATAACCGACGAGGGCTCATCGCTCTACCGCCAGGAGGCCGGCGGACGCCATTACTACCTGAGCGTTACGCCCCGGCAGGCCAGCCGCATACTCGACTATTTCGTGCAGAAGATTACAAAAAAGCCATAAAGCCAAACTTTTTCCCGGAAAAAGTTGGCAGAACGGAAAAAACGCCGTACCTTCGCACTCGCGAAACGAAGAGTCAGGGGCGTAGCCCAGTTGGTTCAGAGCGCTGCAGTCACATTGCAGAGGTCATCGGTTCGAGCCCGATCGTCCCTACTTCATTTCACGAAAGCCCCCCCACGCACACGAATAGGTTATGGAAAGTAAAGTGCCGAGGTTTAATCCTCCCCCTCACTCATGCGCGTGTATATATAATAAGGTAGGTCCCTCAGCCGGGGAACCTACCTTATTTCGTGTGTCATGCCGGGAGTTGTCCGCCGTGCGTCGGCTCGTCCCCGCGATTCTTTACATGTCAATTGCCTAATGGCTCAGCAGGGCTCCCATGCAGCTTGTAACGCCCAGCGTGGTCATGATGGCCGTGAGGATGCTGATGATGAGCTGCAGGATGAATTTCCATGTTTCCTTAGTCATAGTGGTTACAGGTTATAGTTTTTTTTCGAACACGAATCAACACGAATATACACGAATCATTTTTTTTAGGCACGAATGCATCTGAAGATGCAACGAATCAACACGAATGTGCCTGGTGGCAAGCGGCAGAGCCGAGCGCGATAGCAAGCGCCACCCTTCGGGATGTCGAGCGATCGTTTATAGGTTATAGTCCAGGCGCAGGCGAGTTCTATTTTGCGAGTTGAGCTGTTTTCCAGCTTCAAGACATTCCCCTCCCCTCCCTACAAGGGAGGGGCTGGGGGAGGGTCTTCTACTCCATGCCGTCGCCGTCATCGCCGCCCGTGTTGGAGCCGCCGCCGGTGGTGGGGTTGGTGCCGGGGGTCTGCGTGTTGCCGTCGTCGGGGTCCTCCACGTCGTTGGTGTCGGCCGAGGTGACGCGCTTCACGATGTTGCCGTCCTTGTCGTAGCAGGTGATGGCAATCTTGGTGGCCTGCAGCTCGTCGCGGACCTCCTTGGAGGGTGTGAAGATTACGCGTCGGGCGGTGATGAGCGAGGTCTTTACGTCCTCCACGCTCTGCACGCTCTTGGAGCGCACGCTGAAGCGCATGCTGCCCAGTCCGGGCAGGGGCACGTTGTGGCCCTCGGTGGCCCAGGTGCGTATGACCTCTCCGGCTGCGTCCCAGGCGGCCTTGATGACGCCGGAGCTGATGCCGGAGCGGCGTGCGGCCTCGTCGATGACCTTGGCGGCATCGAGGGTGTTGTAGAGGTGGGCCGAGAGCACGAATGCCAGCTTCTCCACGTTTTTCTCGAACGATACGTTCTGTTGCTTTGCTTTGATTTGAATCATAGTGCTTTACTTTTTTAATGTTGAACAATAGGGTTACTTTTTTGTCTCGTTTTTGCTGCCTCCGGAGTCTGCACGTGCGGTTCCCGGGAGTGTGCAGGTGCCGGCTCGGGGAGTCTGCAAATGCAGGCGCTCGCGCCTGCGTTCTTAAGACGATGCAACTGCGGTGCAAGGTGAACGCGGAGACAAGCTCGCTTGGCCTTCGCTGAGCCGCAGCCCGCAGTCGCCGTTGCATCTTAATTGCAGCGGCAAAGGTACGACATTGGCGGAGCGCGTTGGCGGTCTTTGGCGGACATCGGCGAAACGTCAGTAAAAATATTGCATTTCATCCGGCACCTCAATACAATAGTCGTCCACGACATATTTGACGGCCTTTGGAGGCAGCATTTTTGCGCGGGGCGTCACACCCATTCGGGCCAGCACGTCTCTGCGCGAGTTCAGATACCTGCGAAACGTGTTGGCACTCACGCCGGCCAGCCGTGCCAGTTCTGATTTATACATTGCTTTCATACCGTTTTTTCTTTAAGTAAAGTTCGCTAAAATCCTTGAAGCCCGGGGGCAGTTGATGGTGGACCAACGATGGCAGCACCTCCCTCAGTTGCAGGAAGAGGCGTTCGCCGGGGGCGTCGTTGTCCGGGTACATGTGGAAGGTCAGACCCCTCCCGGCCTCCCCGTTTGGGGAGGAGTTCAGAGTTGAGAGCAGCTCCACGTCCTTCTTGGTGAGCAGGGTGGCCGAGGGGATGGCGATGGCCTTGTGGCCGGCCGAGAGCATAGCCCAGCAGTCGGAGCAACCCTCGGTAATGAAAAGCTCCTCGCCCGGGCAAAGCAGGTTCAGGACGGGCAGGTTGTAGATGCCGCATTGAGAGCCTTGCGGAAAGCGGAAGCGTGGCAGGGCGCCCCGTACCAGGTTGCGGTTCTGCAGGCCTACGAGGCGGCCCGCGCGGTCGTAGTAGGGTATCTGCAGCCAGGGGGTGCCCCGGCGGTCGCGCCACGAGCTGAGGCGGCACCATCGGACCACGCGCTCGTCCAGCCTGCGCTCCTGGAGGAGGAATCGCCTGGCCTCGTCGCCCAGGAAGGGGTGCTGGAAGTAGCGCTCGTAGCGCGCGGCGTCGAAGGGCGGCGCAGGGGGATTCTGAGTACTCGGAGTATTCTGAGTATTCCGAGTAATCTGAGTACCCTGAGGCCCTCCGAGCCACTCGCATGCCTGGCGGAAGTCCTTGCCCAGCAGGCGCATCACGAGGTCGATAGGCCCGCCCCCGGCCCCGCAGGCGAAGCACCGGCAAGTATTCTTACTCACCTTGTACGACAAGCTTGGGTGACTGTCCTCGTGAA
>CAMJQA010000012.1 GCA_946407895.1 uncultured Prevotellaceae bacterium | reverse complement strand
AATAACCGGCAACAAGAAATGCCACAGCCCCTAAAAGGAGGAGATAATCTAATGCTTTCATCTTACTTAGAGTTCTGCTTGTAATACTTAATCAGCTTGGGTACAACCTCTTCCACAGTACCAACGATCACATAGTCGGCAATGCGGTTGATAGGAGCATCGGAATCGCTGTTCACAGAGATGATGATGCCCGAGTCCTGCATGCCGGCGATGTGCTGAATCTGACCGCTGATGCCGCAGGCGATGTAGACCTTCGGATGAACGGTGACACCCGTCTGGCCGATCTGACGGTCGTGGTCGATCCATCCGGCATCCACGGCGGCACGTGAGCCACCGACCTCGCCATGAAGTACCTTGGCCAGCTGGAACAGTTGGTCGAAACCTTCCTTCGAACCTACGCCGTAGCCTCCGGCCACCACGATGGGCGAGCCCTTCAGGTTGTGCTTGGCTGCCTGTACTTCGTGGGTGAGCACCTTTACGACGCCGGCAACAGCCATATCCACGTATTTGGCAACTTCGGGATAAACCACTTCCTTCTTGCATTCGCCCTCATAGACGGCCTTCTGCATGACGCCGGAGCGGACGGTTGCCATCTGGGGACGATGCTCGGGGTTCACGATCGTGGCCACGATGTTGCCACCGAAGGCAGGACGAATCTGATAGAGCAGGTTGTCGAACACTTTGTTGTTCTTCTTGTCCTCGTAGGGACCGATCTCCAGTTCGGTGCAGTCGGCTGTCAGTCCGCTGGTGAGCGAAGAGCTTACGCGCGGACCGAGGTCGCGGCCGATCACCGTGGCTCCCATCAGGCAGATTTGCGGCTGCTCCTCCTTGAAGAGGTTTACGATGATGTCGGTGTGGGGAGCCGATGTGTAGGGGAAGAGGCCTTGGCCGTCGAAGACGAACAGCTTGTCGACGCCGTAGGGCAGAATCTGATCCTCCACCTTGCCCTTGATTCCCGTGCCGATGACCACGGCATGGAGTTCTACATTCAACTGATTGGCAAGCTTGCGTCCCTTTGTGAGCAATTCTTGCGAAACTTCGGCTACCTGTGCGCCTTCCACTTCTATATATACAAAAACGTTCTGCATAGCTTAACCAATAATCTTTTCGTTTAACAATTCCTGTATGAGTGAGTTGACGTCGGCGTCGCTTCCGGTCAGCGTCTTCGACTCCTTGGCCTGGAAGACGATGTTCTTCACGGCCTTCACCTTGGTGGGCGAGCCGGCCAGTCCGCACTGTGCGGGGTCGGCATCCACGTCGGCCGCGCTCCACTGGTTCAGGGTCAGGTAGGGTCGCTCGCCGTATAGGTAGTCGTACTGTCCGGGTTCGGCGGGCCGTTCCATGGGGCACGTGGCGCGCTTGTACTTCATCACGAGCTTGGCGTTCTGCGGTCGGCATGGGGCTGCCGAGCCGTTTACGGTAATCACTACGGGCAGGGGGGCCTCGACGGTCTCGACGCCGCCGTCGATGACGCGCTTGATGGTGGCAAAACCACCATCCACACTGATTACTTCCTCGGCGTAGGTCACTTGGTTGAGGCCCAGCTTCTGGGCCACCTGCGGACCTACCTGGGCGGTGTCGCCGTCGATGGCCTGGCGCCCGCCGATGACGATGTCCACGCCTCCGATTTTCTGGATGGCTGTGGCCAGGGCGTAGGAGGTTGCCAGCGTGTCGGCTCCGGCGAAGAGGCGGTCGGTGAGGAGCCATCCCGTGTCGGCTCCGCGATAGAGTCCCTGGCGGATGATCTCACCGGCGCGTGGAGGTCCCATGGTGAGGATTCCTACTGTTGAGCCCGGATGCTGCTCCTTCAGGCGGAGCGCCTGCTCCAGGGCGTTCAAATCTTCTGGGTTGAAGATTGCAGGCAGGGCGGCGCGGTTGACCGTACCTTCGGCCGTCATGGCGTCCTTGCCTACGTTTCGTGTGTCGGGTACTTGCTTTGCAAGCACAACAATCTTTAATGCCATATATATATAAATAATGTATATGTGCGGATGCTAAATCTTGCACATATTGGTAAAATCCGTGCAAAATTACGACTTTCCTGCGAATTGACCAAGTAAAAAGCGGTTTACTTCAATTTTTTTGTGTAACTTCGCAGAAAATTTGTTCAGAATATGAAGTTTATCAGTTGGAATGTGAACGGTCTGAGGGCCGTGGTGGGTAAGAATTTCCTGGAGGCCTTCGAGGCTCTGGATGCTGATTTCTTCTGCCTGCAGGAGACGAAGCTGCAGCAGGGGCAGCTCAGCCTGGATGTTGCGGGCTACAGGTCGTACTGGAACTTTGCCGAGAAGAAGGGCTACAGCGGCACGGCCGTATTCACGCGCAGGGAGCCGCTGGCCGTGAGCTACGGCATGGGCATCGAGGAGCACGACCACGAGGGGCGAATCATTACGCTGGAGATGGAGGACTTCTACCTGGTGTGCGTCTATACGCCCAACAGCCAGGACGGGCTGCGCAGGCTTGACTACCGCATGGCCTGGGAGGATGCGTTCCGCAGCTACCTGCTGGGGCTCGACGGGCGGAAGCCGGTGGTGGTATGCGGCGACATGAACGTGGCGCACCAGGAGATTGACCTGCGTAACCCGAAGACGAACCGCATGAACGCGGGCTTCACTGACCAGGAGCGGCAGAAGATGACTGAGCTGCTTGGCGCGGGCTTCGTGGATACGTGGCGATTCTTCAACCCCACGCTGGAGGGCGTCTATTCATGGTGGAGCTACCGCTTCCATGCCCGCGAGAAGAACACGGGCTGGCGCATCGACTACTTCCTGGTGTCGGAGAGGCTGAAGCCCAGGCTCCGGTCGGCCGCCATCCATACGGAGATCCTGGGCAGCGACCACTGCCCGGTGGAACTGGTGATGGAGGGGTAAGGTTCAAAAGGTTCAAAAGGTTCAAATAGTTTCAAGGCTCCGATGAAAGAGCGCAATCATGCATTCGACTTCCTGTGCGGCATCTGCATTGTGCGGATGATAGGGCTGCATATCATGAACATCTGCGGGCAGGGCGAGAACGAGCTGTGGCAGCAGGTGATGCAGTGGACGTACTTCTTCATGAGCTTCTTCTTCTTCAAGGCCGGATTCTTCAACAAGGGCCTCCGGCGGCCCACCCGTGCCTACCTGTGGGACCGTGTGCGGCGGCTGCTGGTGCCCTACTTCTGCTGGGGGCTGATTGGCAACGTGGTGTATTTCGCCTACCTTCCGCCGCTCTTGCACCGCTACCACAATCCCATCGAGCCGCTTTCGTGGGACCACATCTGGCGCACGGGCTCCTTCTACGGCAACTCGCCTACGTGGTTCCTATTGTCGTTCTTCCTGACGTACGTGGCGGCTCATTTCCTGGAGCGGGTGAGGTGGCTGCACTGGCTGGCCGTCGTGTTCCCGGCCGTGAGCATCTGGCTGTGGAGGCTGGACAACCCGCTGTGGCTGAGCCTGAACAACGTCTTCATGGGCGTATGGTTCTTCTACCTGGGCCGGGCGTGGCGCTGGGTGATGGGGCGGCTGAGCGCGCCGCGGCTGTATGCGCTGAGTGTGTTCCTGGTGACGGGCTTCGGCGTGTGCAACTTCATCTGGGGCGGGCGCTACACGATGAGCGGC
Source organism: uncultured Prevotellaceae bacterium (assembly GCA_946407895.1). GTDB lineage: Bacteria > Bacteroidota > Bacteroidia > Bacteroidales > Bacteroidaceae > Physcousia. Next base: position 59,405 of record CAMJQA010000012.1, on the reverse strand, counting down.
AACACGTTCGAGGGTAATGCGTGGCTGGTGGTGCTGACGTGCTCGATGGCTCTGTGCGGCATTGCCGGGCTGCTGCTCTCGCTGGGGATGCCGCGCATTCCGCTGCTGAACTTCATCGGCGAGCACTCGATGGTCTTCTTCGTCTGCCACTATCCGATGCTCTATTTCTACAAGTTCACTCATCTCTCCTTCGGGCGCAGCATCTATGGGCGGTGGGACGATGTGCTGGTGCTCGTGCCCATCATCTTCTGCCTCTGTGCCTGGCTGGTGCCGTACGTTGAGCGTGTGCCGTGGCTGAGCGGCCGGATTCGGAAATCCTGACAGTTTTCCCTCCCTTCGCCTCCTTCTTCCCGCAGGCCCATATAGGTGGGTTATTCAATCGACGTACGTCAATTTGCAAATCGACGTACGTCAATCTTCCAATCGACGTACGTCGATTTTTCAGCCGACGCGCGTCGGTTTCCGGGCCGTTTATATAGAATTCGATAAAAAATGATTACAAACCTGCCGATTATCGCGTCATTTCCACCGGAGTTCCCGGGATATAAGTACGCTTGCCGTCAACTGCCGAGATGCAGTATTCCCAGTTTCCGGGCAGTGCGTAGGCGCCATCTATCTGGTCGATGACGAGGATGAACAGACGTCCGTCGAAAGGATGGTATGTTATGTGCATGACCTCGTAGGGTTCGTCCCAACGATATGTCCGCGACCGGACGGATAATCCCCAGTTTATTGGGCCAGACTCTTTGCCGTCGGAGTCTGACAGGTTCCCATACATGTTCAGATCGTACGACTCGTTGGCCTGGATGCCCAAGCAATAGCTCATCACCTTCTGCTTCATCCCTTTCCCGACAAGGTTGGCCAGGCTGGGGGATACCACGTAGAGATGTCCCCTTGTTTCGCCGTCCCATGTCCGGGTTTCCACATTCTGCCGTCTCTCGCCCCAATGTTCGGCTATGGACTGCACACGCATGGAATCCGAGCGCCGTATTTCCTCGTCGGTGTACTTGTAGTGTACGTTGTAGGTTTTCACGCTGTCCATCTTCACGTATTTCTCCAGCTCTCCCTTCAGGATATTCAGGGTGAACGGCTTGCGGGGCTTGCCCGTGGGGATCTTCGTAACGTATTCCACGCGTAAGTCATATATGCTGGGCGAGGAGTTGAAGCGCAGGGTGGCCACCTGGGCAGCGTCGTACTGCAGGTTATAGTACTTTATATTATTGCTCTCGAAGTCATTCCTCAGCGAAGACTTCTCGCCGCTCAGCTCTTTCAGCGCTACAGCATAGAGCACTGTATCGATGCCGTTCAGGTGCTGTTCAGTGTGATAGCTCTTTATGCCTTCCTCGCTGGCGCGGTCGAAAGCGTTTCTGATGCGCTCCATTTCCGTTCGTTTCTTCTCCGAGGGCGACTGCACTTTGCCGGGCTTCTCGTAGAAATGGGCATCGTAGTAAGTTACTTTGCTCTTCAGGTACTCACCGCCTTCGAAATTCCAAGTGATTCCTCCTTCGCCGTTCTTCTCCAGGTCGTAGAGCAGATCGGTAATGGGGTTCTTGTCCAGCTCAATAGGGAACTGGCTTCCCTCGTGCTGCTTTTCGCTGTCGGCTGTACAGGCCATCATGAGGCCGCAAATGAGCGGCAGTAGGATTATGCTTCGTTTCATGATTTATTTTTAGTTTTGAATGTTAGTGATTTATGTTGGTTTCAGACGTCTTCTCCATTGGTTTCCTGTTTCTCCTATTCCTTCACTTGCGCGATGGTCTGCTGAATCTGCTGTCCGCTGCGCTGAATCTCCTCGACGAGCGTATAGTACGAGTCGAAGGGGTCCTGACTTGGTTCGTCATTCCAGCGGGCTGCCGTGTAATACTCAGTAGGCAGCGGGCGGTAGGGCAGTTCTTCCCGGCCGGTCTGCCAGTGGAAGATGAGGCCGATGATGAGTAGGGCGGCCTGCGCTGCTGCGTAGCGCATCCATCGGGTGGCTGGTGCTGACGGGCTGGCGGTCTGCTGCGCACGGGCTTTCTGATCGTCGGCCTGGTCCATGCGGCTGGTCAGCTTGTCCAGGAAAGTCTGTTCGTCGGAGAGTTCGGGCCTGTAGGCGTGAAACATCTCCCTTATTTCGTTCTCGTTCATAGTCAGTAGAATTTGAGATTCAGTTCAGTTGAATTTGCGTTCCAGTTCAGTTGAGTTTGATTTTCAGATGAGTTCTAGCGCGTGAGAGGGCGGACTTGACGGTTCCCTCTGCGACGTTCATGATCTGTGCGATTTCCGCTATCGGGCGGTCTTCCATGTAGTGGAGCAGCACGGCATTCCGCTCGGTTGGCGAGAGCTGCGCAATGGCCTGGTAGAGTGCTTCGTACCGGAAAGCCGCGTCGGCCTGACTGCTGCCCGGAATGTCCTGAGCGCGTTCCAGTCCGGTTTCCAGCTGAGCCCGTCTGCTTCGCCTGCTGTTCAGGAAGCAGTTCCACGCAATCCGTCTCAGCCAGGCCGACTCTGCGCCGTCGCCCACATAGCGGTCCGATGCCTCGTAGGCCCTTAGGAACGTGTCCTGCGCCAGGTCGTCAGCCTCCTGTTCGTCGCCCAGGCAGAGCGCCAGCAGTATGCGCCGCAGTTCGGCCTGCTCCTGTCGCACCAGTTGGATGAAGTTGTCGCGTGTCATGCTCTCAGTTCACTTTGTCTTTTGCTATAATAAACACATCAGCGGAGCAAAAGGTTGCAGAGGGTTGAAAAAAACTGAAAAGAAAAACCCTTCCCGCTGTGGGGAAGGGGTAGGGCTATTGATTCTCAGCAGTACGTCTGCAGGAACCTTTCGGCGCACCATAGCTGCCACTTCTGGTTGCCGGTGAGCTGCTGCATGGGTATGTCGGGGCGGAACTCGGGCCTCGTGGGGCCCGTCCAGTGGCGGAAGATCATGTCCACGGGCCGCGGCATGGGAATCTTGTCGGGCACGGGCAGGTTGGGGTACTTCATGGCGTAGAGCTGGCGGATGAGGTACTTCGGCTCTCCATGGCGGACGCGGTTGAGGTCGAGCGGCTCGGCCATGATGAGCCGGGCGTAGGGGTCGTAGTAGGGCAGTCGGGCCGTGCCGAATGCGTTCAGGTACGAGCTGCTGCTCTCTACCGAGAACACCTCGTCCATGAATCGCATGAAGTCGATGTACTCGCCCCGGCGGTACTGCTCGAAGAGGGGCAGCATGCTGACGGGATTCGTGAGCACAAGTTCCGGCTCGAGGAACGTGTATCGCCTTACGAACTCGTCGAAGCGCCAGTCCTTTGCCAGCAGCTGGTCCATGCCGCCGAAGATGAGGTCGCTGCTCTCGCCCACGATGATGAGGTCCACGCCGTCGGCAATAGCCATCTGCGCGGCCTTGTATATCTGAGGCTCGATGGAGTGGACTGGCGCGCACTTCGTCTTCATCACGATTGGCGTGATGGCCTTGTAGTCGTCGAAGCTGATGTCAACCAGGTGATGCTTCAGTCCGAACCGGCGGCAGTACTGCGCGGCCCGTTCCTGGTCGGCGTCGAATACCGCGGTGCCGCTGGCCGTGAACGTGTAGGCGTGGCTTCCCTCGTGGAGGTAGGAGGCCAGGATGGCGCTGTCCATGCCGCCGGAGAGCAGGATGCCTATGCGGGGGAACAGCTCGTAGAGCGAATCAAACTGGCGCTGTATCTCGCGGTCGATGTCGGCCGCCGTATGTACGGGTATGCGCTCCTCGGCCGGCAGGGGCTTTATCAACTCATGATGGAGGCCGTCGGCAAATTCCATGCCGCCCTTCCATATATAGCGCAGGGCTATGTAACTGCTCAAGCAAAAGTCTTTGTCTGTCATAATCTACTTTACATCTTCCAGGTTCTGGCCCCGCACCATGTTCAGGGCCTTGGTTATCTGAGTGGATGAGATTCCCTTCGTATAGGGGAAATATACGATGCGTATGCCGGCCTCGAGGAACTCCTTCTCGTACTCCTTCCACTTCTCGGTGCCGTACCAGTCGTCGCCCACGAACAGGAACTCCGCGCCCAGCTTCTTGCAGGCCGCTAGCTTGTCCATGTCGTACTGCGGCACGGCGGCATCAACGTACTTGCACGAGCGTACAATCTCGATGCGGTCCTCAAACGGAATCATCGCCCGCTTGCCCTTGTAGGCCACCAGCTCGTCGACGGTGACGCCTACGATGAGCTTGTCGCACATGCCCTTCGCATTCTTCAGCAGATTCAGGTGCCCGATGTGGAACAGGTCGTAAACACCAGTGGTATAACCTATCGTCATAATGAAAGATATTTGTTTCCAGCGGCAAAGTTACAAAATAAATTCAAAATGAACGGTAAATACGTGCATTCTTTGGATAAAAATCTGTAACTTTGCAACCGAAACTAATCGAAACGATGGAATGAGTGGAATGAAGAAGCGTTTCTGGCGGCCCTTCGCGCCGGTCTGTGTGCTTGGGAGGGTAGCACAGGAGAATGCTATGGCTCACCAGCCGGCCGGCAGCAGATACACATTATTATATATTTATAACAGAGATTGCAGGCTATGAACGACAATACCCACACACCTACGGCCCAGGAGCTGCGGGCGCGCTTCAACCCCGATGGCTCCCCCCTTCGCCGCCACCAGCTGAAGATGCTGGAGATGGTGACCCTGCTCGACGACGTATGCCGCCGCCACGGCATCCGATACTTCCTGTACGGAGGAACCCTCCTCGGCGCCATCAGGCACAACGGATTCATCCCCTGGGACGACGACCTCGACGTAGGCCTGCTCCGGGAAGACTACGACAAGTTGATGAAAGTCCTCCCCGATGAGCTCCCGCCCTCTATGGCATTGCAGACGAACGACACCGACCCCAACTACTTCTACTTCTTTGCCAAGATACGCGACCGCGGCAGCATCCTCGAGGAGCCCAGCCCCTACGACCGCGTCTTCCGCGAGCGGGGAATCTACATCGACATCTTCCCCTTCGAGCGGCAGAACCTGATGCTTCACCGACTGGCGGAACCATTGCAGGCACATTGCTTCAAGATATTCCGCACGGCCAGCAACATCGACCGTGCCATGCGCCGCATCAGGCTCATCACCTGGGTCAACCGGCACATCACCTTCCCCGCCCTCAGCTTCCTGAGCCGGCTTGTGGGCGGGCGCACACTTACCTACAGCATGGGCATCCCCTTCCACATCGTTTACGACGAGCGCGACATCTTCCCGCTGACGACGCACAACTTCGAGGGCGTGCAGCTCTCCGTTCCCCGCGATGCCGACCACATGCTCCGCTCGCAGTTTGGCAACTACATGCAGTTGCCCAACCTGGACAAGGTGGGCGGCGACCACGTAGTGAAACTCACCTTCAAGCCTTCCGCCGGCTTGCGCGGCGAATAAGACTCCCCGTTGCTGAAGTCCCGGCTCCCTGTTGCTGAAATCCCGGCTCCCTGTTGCTGAAGTCCCGGCTCCCTGTTGCTGAAGCTACGGATGGATTGGTAGTGGGTGGTGGGGCGGCGCGTCCGGCCTGCTACTTCAAGGTTTTCAGCCAGCTTTCAGCCAGCCTTGGCCATATCTTGCCTGCTCCGTCGCCGCGCATGCCGTAGCCGTGGCCTCCGTTAACCAGGAAGTGAGCCTCAATGGGTGCACCGGCGCGCTGCATGGCGTCCAGGATGGTGGGCGTGCTGGGGCCGCTGTGTACGTCGTCCTGCGTGCCGAATACGAACATCGGTGTCGTCTCCTTCGTCACCCTGAGCTCAGGCGTGAGCGTCTTGTTCTCTCCGTTAGCCAGGTAGGCGGGATAGATGAGCATGGCAAAGTCGGGGCGCTGCACCTGCTTGTCGGCCTTGTCCTGCTCGGGGTACGTCTGCGTGTCGTACTGTGTACTGGCGCGGCAGCACAGGTCGGCTCCGGCCGAGAAGCCTATGCATCCCACGCGCTCAAAGCCCTGGCTCCTGACCAGCCGGATGCTGCGGTAGATGTCCTGCAGGGCACCCTCCCGCTGGCCCGGTATGCGGTAGGCCAGCACGTAGGCCGTATAGCCCTGGCCGGCCAGCCACTGGGCAATTTCCTGTCCCTCCTTCACGTAGGCCAGTATCTGATATCCTCCGCCGGGGCATACTACCACGGCCCGGTTGTTCTTCTTTCCGGCTTCGGGCTTGAAGCACTCCAGGGTGGGGCTCGTTACCTCGGCCCAATGCTCCGGGTCGTCGGTCAGTCGGGGAACGGCCTTTGCCTTCTGGGCTCCCGGAACCTTGCGGGGCCAAATCTCCGTGGGAATTGTCTTGTACTGCTGTGCCATCATACTCATTGCCACAAATCCCGTGGCCAGGGTCATAAGTATTCGTTTCATTTTCTTTGCCTTGTTTAGCCTTATAATATATAATAATGTGTCGTTTCGCTCCTTCGGCAGGGCAAAGTTATTGTTTTCTGCGGCAAATGCAAAAGAAATTCTTGTTTAATTTTGTTTTATTGCGCCAAATCTTTAACTTTGCACCCATGAAACCAGAAACTTTGCGCCCATGAAACCTGCATTAGTTGACGTTCCCGTTCTTATTCTCTTCTTCAACCGCCCCGAGCAGTTGAGCCAAGTCTTTCAGCAAGTGCGCGAGGCGCGCCCCACCAAGCTCTTCCTTTATCAGGACGGGCCCCGCGGCGAGCATGACCTGCCGGGCATTATGGCCTGTCGCGAGGTAGTGGCCGAAATCGACTGGGAGTGCGAGGTCCACCAGCTCTACCAGGAGCGCAATTACGGCTGCGACCCCTCGGAGTTCATGTCGCAGAAGTGGGCCTTCAGCCAGGTTGACCGCTGCGTGGTGCTCGAGGACGATGATGTGCCCTCGGTGGACTTCTTCTCCTTCTGTCGCGAGATGCTGGAGCGCTACCGCTACGACGAGCGCGTGGAGATGATAGCGGGCTTCAACGTTGAGGAGCAGACGGAGGATGTCAGGGAGGACTATTTCTTCACCTCCTACTTCAGCATCTGGGGATGGGCCAGCTGGCGCCGCGTCGTCGAACAGTGGGACGAGCACTATACCTGGCTTGATGACCAGCAGGCCGTAGGCCAGATAAAGCAGCTCATCAGCGAGCGCCGCCTCAGGGACGACTTCCTGCCTATGTGCCGCCGCCACAGGGCGCAGGGCAAGGCCTTCTACGAAACTATCTTCTGGGCCCACCTGCTGCTCTCCGGCTCTATGTGCATCGTGCCGCGCCGCAATATGATAAACAACCTGGGCGCTACGGCGGGGAGCACCCACTTTGGCAGTCAGCTGGAGACGCTGCCCCGCGGATACCGCCGCATCTTCACTATGGACCGCTACGAGCTGCCCGAGCGCCCGCTCCTGCATCCGCCCTATGTGATTGAGCACGTCCGTTACCGCCAGCGTGCCTATCGCATTATGGCCTATAGGCATCCCTGCATCAAGGTGGCGCGCTCGCTGGAGGAGCTGTGGCTCAACCTACGGCGCGGAAACTACCGCCAGATACTGCGTGCCCTCTGGCACCGCATAGGGAAGTGGATGGGCCGCAAGGCTTATGACTGATGCCCGATGAATAAAACTGCGCGCCCAGGTCCCTGTCGAGGCCTGGGCGCGTGGTTTTTTCTCCCTGCCCCGGCCCTGTTGAGGCCTGGGCGTGCGGTTTCCGGTTTCCTTATTTCTTCTTGTCCACCTTCACCGTCACTTCGCGGCTTCCGTCCTTCAGCGTCTTGGCCGACTTCTGCAGCTGCCATCCCTCTGCGGGGCGGAATATGGCTTCGGGCGCCACTTCCGATTCGTCCTGCTGCAGTATGCGCAGGGTGGCGGCCTTGCCGTCGCTGCCTTGTACAATGATGGGGTAGCCCCTCAGGTTCTTCGAGTTGGCGAAGGTGAGCTTGCTCTCGGCGCCCAGGGTCAGCACGGCGCTGTCGCGCAGGTCCATCCGCTCGTACTCTCCGAAGGTGGCGTCCAGCCGCTCGAACATAACCGAGTCGATGCCGCTGCCCAGGGCTATGGTGTATCCCTCGCACTTGCCCGTCAGCTTGCAGTTGTTCTCCTTCAGGGTGATTGTCCACATCCAAACCTCGTGCGTGCCGCTGATTTGCAGTTTGGATGGTGCTACGCTCGGCTGTGGCTTCTCGGGCTCCTCGGGCACGTCGTCGTGGCAGCTCGTCAGGCCGGCAGTCGTCGTCAGGCCGCACAATAGGGCCAGGGCCCAAAGGCGGTTCTTTCTCGTTTTCTTTTCCATAGATTTCTGTTTCATAATAGTTTTCTGGCTGCAAAGTTATCTGTTTTGTTGCAAAAGCCGAAATATTAAGCCCTTTTTTTTCCTGTCTGTGCTTCTTTTTGTCGTCTGTGCCTCCTTTTGTTTGACTCGGTGGCATAGGAAATTCTTTTCCCCTGGGGGAGTATTTCTTGCTGCTGCCCCTCCTGTTTTATGTTTCACGTCGTGAAACGTACGTCTCTCGTCGTGAAATATACGTCTCTCGACGGGAAACGTACGTTTCGCGGCGTGAAATGTAAATTACACCCTGGGGTAGGAAGAAAACAATGGGGAGGGGGGAAGAATTCCTCCGGCTTAGCGCCAAACCTTGCCGGCGCGGGCGGAAGGCTTTCCCGGAGTTATTGCTGTACCTTCTGGGCCTGGCGCTTGATGTGGCAGTAGTAGCAGAGCTTGTAGAGCTGCAGCAGTCGGATGCTGGGGTGCGGGCCGAGCAGGTTGCGTTCGGCCCACCCGTGCCCAAGGCGGTAGAGCGCAGAGAGGGGGCGGGTGAGCAGGCGCAGGCGGCGGTGGACCCTGAGCAGCGAGGAGTAGCCCTGCATCTGGGCCTCGGCGGAGAGGAGCGTCCGCATCGACTCGCGCGTCTTCTCCAGGAAGGTGGCGTTGTCCTCCAGGTCGTGGTTCAGCATGGGGTTGTCAATGTGGCGCACCTCAATTGCGGCCTGTTCCAGCTCGCGGCCCAGCAGGGTGTCTTCGTAGCCGTAGTTGCGCAGGCGCTCGTTGAAGGGGTGGGCGAGGGCCACGGCTCGGGGCAGCATGATGTTGAAGGTGCGCAGGCACTGGTAGGGGTGCATACTCCTGCGGCGGGCGGTGAACAGGGGCTCGCAGGCCTTCTCGTAGCGCCAGCGCAGCGATACGCTCTGGGCGGGCAGCTCGTCGGCATGCACAATGCCGCCGCAAACGACTGCCTTGGTGGGCAGGGCAGCCAGGTAGGTGGCTATGAACTGGGGCCCGGCCAGCCGCGCATCGCTGTCTATGAAGAGCAGGTATTCTCCGCTCGACTGGCTGACCAGCAGGTTCCTGGTGGCCGCCCTGCCGCGGTTCTGCGGCTGCATGATGGCGCGGCAGCCCTCCAGCTCGCCCGCTGCGGCGTTCTCCCTCCTGGCCGCCTCGTCGGTGGATCCGTCGTCGGCCACGATGATTTCATAGCTGGCTCCCGAGGCCCGGCATTGCTGCTGCAGGGAACGCACCAGCTGGAGGCACGACTGGTTGTAGGCGGGTATGAGTACAGACAAATCCATGCTGCAAAGTTACATAAAAGTGCCGACAAGGCCAAAAAAGCGCTCATTTTCTTTGCTAAGTGCTCACTTATTCGTAATTTTGAACTGCGCTGGGAAGTACTTTCGCCCGACAAAGCAAAAAAAATCCCTCATTTTCTTTGCTATGTGCTCACTTATTCGTACTTTTGCACCCGCATTTGCGATGCAGTACCGAAGAGTGGTGGCTGCTCGACAAACAAGTTTAACGTTAATAAAAAGTTTAATTATGTACTTAGATTCAGCTAAGAAGCAAGAGATTTTCAGCCAGTTTGGCAAGGGAGCTACCGATACGGGCAGCGCAGAGAGCCAGATTGCATTGTTCACCCACCGCATCAAGCACCTGACGGAGCACATGAAGCAGAACCGCAAGGACCACAGCACCGAGCGCGCCCTGACAGGTTTGGTAGGTAAGCGCCGCAGCCTTCTGAACTACCTGAAGCGCAACGACATCAACCGCTACCGCGCCATCGTGAAAGCTCTGGGCCTGCGTAAGTAATCCGCGCGCAGCCTGATGCTGAAGACAACTTAGCTGCAGACGACCTCTGCAGCTTTTTTTTATTTGCGAGGAACATGAGTGAAAACCGGCCGGAAACGACGATGCCGGGCATACAAAACAGAAACTACTGAGATATGAACTACAGAAAGATTATTCCCGACGTGCTGGCCGTAGGTTTCTTCGTCCTCGTCAGCCTGCTTTATTTCCTGGGTCCCATCCGCGACGGCCTGGTGCTGACCGGCAACGACCACAGCGGTGCCATTGGCAGCAGCATCGAGATGGAGAACTATCGCAAGGCGCATGGCGGAGAGCGTACGCGCTGGACGAACACGCTCTTCAGCGGAATGCCTACCTACCAGATGGCTCCCTCCTATCCCAGCACCGATACGCTGGGGCGCCTGGAGACGTTCTACCAGCTGGGCCTGCCCTCCGTGGCGGCCTACGTATTCATGATGCTGCTGGGCTTCTACATCATGCTGCGCGCCTTCGACTTCCGCGTATGGATGGCCGCCCTGGGCGCTGTGCTGTGGGCCTTCTCCAGCTACTACTTCATCATCATCGCCGCCGGCCACATCTGGAAGCTGCTCACCCTCTCCTTCATCCCGCCCACCATAGCGGGTATGGCACTCTGCTACAGGGGGCGCTACCTGTGGGGCATAGTCGTAACGGGCTTCTTCACGGCTATGCAGATTCTGTCGAACCACGTGCAGATGACCTACTACTTCCTCTTCGTCATGGGCCTGATGGCCCTGGCTTGGCTCATACAGGCCGTACGCCAGGGGCAGCTCGGCCAGTGGCTGCGCGCCACGGCGGCCTTTGCCGTAGGCGGATTGCTGGGCATCTGCATCAACTTGAGCAACCTGTACCACACCTGGGAATACAGCAAGGAGAGCATGCGCGGCAAGAGCGAGCTGACGCAGAAGACCAAGAACCCCGCCGACCAGACGGGCAGCGGCCTGGAGCGCTCATATATTACAATGTGGAGCTACGGGCTCGGCGAGACGTGGACCCTGCTCGTACCCAACACCAAGGGCGGAGCCAGCGCGCCCCTCTCGCATAACAAGACGGCCATGAAGAAGGCCAACTCCACCTACGCACCCATCTACCAGGCCTTCACGCAGTACTTCGGCGAGCAGCCCGGCACCAGCGGACCCGTCTATGTGGGCGCCTTCGTGCTCTTCCTGTTCGTGCTGGGCCTGCTCATCGTGAAGGGGCCTATGAAGTGGTGCCTGCTGGCTGCTACCGTGCTGAGCATCCTGCTCTCCTGGGGCAAGAACTTTATGCCCTTCACCGACTTCTTCCTCGACTACGTGCCGATGTACGACAAGTTCCGCACCGTGGCCAGCATACTGGTCATTGCCGAGTTCACCATACCCCTGCTGGGCATGATGGCCCTGAAGCAAGTGGTGGAGAAGGGCGTCGAGATGAAGCCCCTGCTCATCAGCTTCGGCCTGACCGGCGGCGTAGCCCTGCTCTTCTGGCTCGTGCCCGACCTGTTCTTCGGCAACTACGTCTCCACCTCCGATATGGCCTATATGAACCAGTACGTGCAGGCCGGCTACATCCCGCAGGAAATGATGGGCGGCATCATCTCGAACATGGGCGAGATGAGGCGGGCCATGTTCACGGCCGATGCCCTGCGCAGCTTCGTCATCATAGGCATTGGCCTGCTGGTGATGCTGGTGTGGCGCTGGGGGCGCATCAAGACGGTGCCTATGGTGGCCTGCCTGACGCTGCTCTGCCTGGCCGATATGTGGGACGTAAACAAGCGCTACCTCAACGATGGCATGTTCAGCCAGCCGCGCTCCAACGAGCAGAGCTTCCCCAAGTCGGAGGCTGACGAAATCATACTGAGGGACACCACGCCCTACTATCGCGTGCTCGACCTGAGCGTCAGCACCTTCAACGACAACACCACCTCGTACTACCACAAGAGCATCGGCGGCTATCACGCTGCCAAGCTGCGCCGCTACCAGGAGCTCATCGAGGAGCACCTGCACGGCGAGATGGGCCGCATACAGAAAGCCGCCATCGACTCGCAGGGCCATCTGGAGCAGGTGAACGGCGACAGCCTCTTCCCCGTGCTGAACATGCTGAATACGCGCTACGTCATCCTGGCCTCGAAGGAGGGGCAGAAGATGCCCGTAATGAATCCCGGGGCATACGGGAATGCCTGGTTCGTCTCGGCCCTGCAGTATGTTGACGATGCCGATGCCGAGCTGGCTGCCCTGCACACCACGAATCCGCGAAGGACGGCCGTGGTGGACAAGAGGTTCCAGAGCGTGCTCGGCGAGTCGGTTCAGGCCCCCGACAGCACGGCCTCAGTTGTGCTGACGGGCTACGAGGCCAACCAGCTCACCTACGAAGTGAATGCGCCGCAGGAGGGCGTAGTGGTCTTCAGCGACATCTATTACCCCAGCTGGACGTGCTCTGTTGACGGAGCCGACACCCCCATCGCCCGGGCCGACTACGTGCTGCGCGCCATCCGCGTGCCGGCCGGCAGGCATACCGTTGTAATGACCTTCGACCCGCAGACGGTTTACACCACCGAGGCCGTTGCCTACGCTGCACTTATCCTGCTGGGCCTGCTGCTACTGGGGCTTGCCGTGCGCGAAGTCCTGAGGAGCAGGGCAAGAAGGGGCGGGGAGGAAGAAACCGAACAATAGAACTGAAACAGAAAAAAGCCTTTTGAACCATGAACGTTAGAATGACATTCCAAAGCCTGCGCCTGGCCTCCGCAGCACTACTCATGCTATGGGCCACCGCATCGGATGCCGCCGACTGGCTGTTCCGAAACGGGAAGAGTAAATACCAGATTGTGGTCTCCCCGGAAGCCTCTGCCTCAGAGCAGACCGCTGCCCGGGAGCTGCAGCAATACATCCGCCAGATGAGCGGCGCCGAGCTGCCCGTCACCGATAACCTGAAGGCGCGCGGACGCCGCATCTTCGTGGGATGGAACCCCAGGGTGGGCGAGCTGTCCGGCCAGACAGAGCCGGCCAGGGACGACGAGAGCTTCTGCTACCGCACCGTGGGCCACGACCTGCTCATCTGGGGCGGCGCCCAGCGCGGCACCATGTACGGCGTATTCACCTTCCTGGAACGCGAGCTGGGCGTCCACTGGCTTACGGACGACTGCACGGTGGTGCCAACCCTTCAGGGCTGGAAGCTCCCCCAGTTCGACCACAGCGAAGGGCCGGCCATCAGCTACCGGTACTCAAACTACAGGGTAGCCGAGGGCGTGCCCGCCTGGAGCGCCCACACCCGCGAGAACATGAAGTGGAGCCCCTCGGAGAATGAGTATGGCAACCTGGAGGCCTACTGGAGCGCGCATACCATGGGGCAGTTCGTCTCCACCAAGGAGTTCTACGCCTCGCACCCCGAATACTTCGCCCTCCGCGACGGCAAGCGCTCCTCCGATTACGCGCAGCTCTGCCTCTCGAACCCCGATGTACTGAAGATATGCCGGGACCGTCTGCTGAAAGTGATGCGCGAGCACCCGGGCTATCGCATCTACAGCCTGTCGCAGAACGATAACTACGCCTTCTGCCAGTGCCCCCAGTGCGCGGCCATAGAGCAGCAGTACGGCTGGCACTCGGGCCTTATCGTATGGTTCGTCAACCAGGTGGCCGATGCCGTCAAGGCGGAGTTCCCCGACAAGTTCGTCGGCACCTTTGCCTATCAGTACTCCCGCCAGCCGCCCACGGGCATTGTGCCGCGCGAGAACGTAGTCATCCGCCTGTGCAGCATCGAGTGCTGCTTTGCCCATCCGCTCACGGCGGGCTGCCCCCAGAACAAGGCCTTCATCAGCGACATGCAGGGCTGGGCCCGCATAGCTCCCCACCTGTTCATCTGGGACTACGTAGTGGACTATGCCCAGTATATGGCCCCCTGGCCCAACTTCCAGGTGCTGGGGCCCAACATCGAGGCATTCAGGGAAAACAAGGCCATCGGCATCTTCGAGGAGGCCCAGTATGAGAGCCTGGGCGCCGAGTTCGAGGAGATGAAGGCCTGGACCATCAACCAGCTGCTCTGGAACCCCCGCCAGGATGTCGATTCGCTGGTCAGCATCTTCATCAACGGCTATTACGGCAAGGCCGCTCCCCGGGTGATGGACTACTACCGCCTGTGCCAGAGCCTGGTGAAGCCCGACGTCCACTTCGGCATCTACATCCGCGAGAACCACGAAATCTATAGCGATGCTTTCGTCAAGAAGGCGTTTGCCCTGCTCAACGAAGCCCGCTATCTCGTGCAGGGCGACGAAGTGATGATCAAGCGCGTCGACCGTGTGCGGATGCAGCCCCTATACCTGCATTGCATGCGCCATCGCGACGAGGCGAAGCAGGACGGCACCTGGCGGGAACTCCGCCACCTCATCCAGCTCTACAAGGCCCGGCATAGGGAAGGACATTCATGGGAGAAGTTCGTAAAGGAGTTTGAAGGGGGAAAATGACAAGAAAGTAATTAGGGGCGAAGGGCATAAAGCACTTCGCCCCTAATTGTATATATTTGAATTAGCTCGCGTATTTTCAAGCCAATGCCAATAAAGCATTGCAGGGGAGTGATAGCCGAAGACGAAAGCCAACGGCTTGAGCAGCGAAGGCAGCGAGGGAATTTATTCGGGCGCTGCTGAGTCGTGATAGCCGAAGACGAAGTCAACGCCGTTGTTTCGTCCTTCCTACGGCGTTGTTTTGCCCGAACAACGCCGTTGTTTTTGTCTCCCTACGCCGTACTCGCTTTTCCGCAAAAGGTCTGTCACATCTGTCATACTATCTGTCACGCGGCAATGTTGTGAATGTAAGCCTATTACATGGCCCGGTGAAAGATTGAAAGATAAAAACGCAAAAACACTTTGTAGTATATGGGCATATAATTTATATGCGTTTCTCATTATATGCAGATCCCGTTTGTGATGCCCGTTCACCCATCTTGAATCGCATGATTACCTCTTAATGACGCTCCTTAGCGTGAACCACATGTGCATGGCTATTGTGCTGACCCAGCCGTAGTGCCTGGTCATGATGCGGAAGCGTTCCAGCAGGGAACGGCGATGGTTGCGCGTAGTCAGTCCCTCGCTGAGGTAGTCGGTAAGCACGAGGTGGCTATTGTGGAGCACGAGCCCCCCGGCCTGCGCTTGCTTCATGATGCGTATGCACCAGTCGAAGTCCGACGAGAAACGGTAGCGGAGGTCGTAGGCCTGGCGGCGCGCCAGGTCTGTGCGGACGTAGAAGCTCTGATGGCAGACGAGCATGCCGCCCAGGAAGCTGCGCCATGTAAGGCGCGCGGGTGCCTGCAGCCGGCGGTGGCGGAGGAAGCGTCCCCCGGCATCGACCAGGTCGGTCTGGCCGTAAAGCACGGCGGGCAGCTGGCCGGGCCAGTGGCGAAGCTGGCTCGCCAGGAGGGTGAGCGTATGGCTGCTGTGAAGCCGGTCGCCGGCGTTCAGGAAAACGATGTAGTCGCCCTTGGCGCGGCTGATGGCCTTGTTCATGGCATCGTACAGGCCGCGGTCGGGCTCGCTGAGGATGGAGACGGTATGTGAATCCTGCCGGGCGGCATTCTCCTCCCCGTATCGCTGAAGCAGGGACGGGGTTTCATCGGTTGACGCGCCGTCTATGATGAGGTGCTCCACCAGCGGATAGTCTTGCCCGGCTACGCTGGCAAGCGTGGCCGGCAGCGTGGAAGCGGCATTGTAGGTTACCGTGGCAACGGTGAAGCGCAGCGAGGGGGCGCCCCCCTCCTGCCCGCCATAGGCCTCGCTTACGTATCGGCGGGCCACGGCCTGCTCGCTATAGGCACGGGCCGCGCTACTGGCTGCGGCCTGGCGAAGGCGGCCGGCGAGGCAGAAGCGGATGCCCGCTGCCAGGTCGTCGGCATCCCCCGGGCGAGCCAGGTAGCCGTTTACGCGGTGCTCAATCATCTCGGGTATGCCGCCCACGCTGAAGGCGCAGCAGGGCGTGCCGCAACTCATAGCCTCGGCAATGGTGTTGGGCAGGTTCTCTGTGAGGCTGCCGGTGACGAATACGTCGGCTGCAGCGTATAGGCGTGCCATTTGCCGCGGGTCGCCGACGAAGGGGAATTTGTAGGTGGGCAGGGGGCTGACGATATCCGAGTTGCGCCCAACCACCAGCAGGGCCACGCCCTCGCCGGAACTGAACTGGCGGAGCGCCTGCTGCAGGTATTGGAAGCCCTTGAGCGTATCCTTGACCCTGCAGGCGGCGAACAGTATGAGCTTCTGGCCGGGCGGCAGCGACAGGGCCTGGCGCGCCTGGGCCTGCGAAGCGGGGCGGAATATCTCCTGTGGAACGGGATTGGGTATGCTGACAACCCTGTGCCCGGCGGTTAGCGGGCTGCGTAGTGCCAGCCCGGTTATCCACTGGCTGCAACCGACGAATGTGACGGGGCCCAGTGCATAGGTCTCTTGCTTCCGCCCAAAGATGCGGTGGGGCAGGGAGCCGCGCATCTGGGGGCAGTCCCGGCAGCCGAGGGTGAAGCCCTGGCAACCTTGCAGGAGATGGCAGACTCCGGTAAAGGGCCACTGGTCGTGCATCGTCCAGACGACACGTTTCCCACTCTGGATAATGGACTGAAGGTCGCCCAGAGAGAGGAATCCCTGGCAGGTCCAGTGCAAATGAATGACATCGGCCCACAGGAACTCGGGCCGCCCGGTGATGTCCACACCCGTGTTTGCAATGCTCAGCTTCCACATCCCCCGCATCCGCAACCGGTTTGCCAAAAGGATGCAGAGGCGCTCCCATGCCTTGCGCCACAGGCCGGCATGCACCTGGCCGACGCGCTCGTCGGCCGTCTGCCGGTCGCGAACCAGCATTCGTGCCTCGACACCGGTGTGGTTCAGGGCATCCATCAGTCGGCGCGCCGCTATTGCTGCACCGCCCTGAAGCTCGCTTGTACTTACAATCAGCACTTTCATCAGGTGCAAAAATATAAATAAGCGGGGGATAAGCAAAATAAAATCCGCTTTAATTTTGTTTATCCCCCGCATAATCGTAATTTTGTACCCCTAAAAGTGAAATAAGGCTTCCCCGGCGAAGCAAAGCTATAGAAAAAAAGTTGATTTATGGATATAAAGGAAACACAGGAAGCGACGGCTGAGAAGAGAAGCCTGAACTTCATAGAACAGAAAGTGGAAAAAGACCTGGCCGAGGGTAAGAATGGCGGACGGCTGCAAACGCGGTTCCCACCCGAGCCCAACGGCTACCTGCACATTGGGCATGCCAAGGCTATTGCCCTGGACTTCGGCATAGCCAAGCGTTACGGTGGCATCTGCAACCTGCGCTTTGATGATACGAACCCCACCAAAGAGGAAACGGAATACATTGAAAGCATCGAGCACGACATCCAGTGGCTGGGCTTCCAGTGGGACCGCGTATGCTATGCCAGCGACTACTTCCAGGAACTCTGGGACTTTGCCGTCTGGCTGATTAAGCAGGGGCGTGCATACATTGACGAGCAGAGCGCCGAGGTAATCGCCCAGCAGAAGGGCACCACCACCAAGGCCGGTACCAACAGCCCCTTCCGCGACCGTCCGGTGGAGGAGAACCTGCGCCTCTTTGAGTTCATGAACAGCGGGCAGGCTACCCCAGGAACTCTTGTGCTCAGGGCCAAGATAGATATGGCTCACCCCAATATGCTCTTCCGCGACCCGCTGCTCTACCGCGTAATGAACATCCCGCATATCCGCACGGGAAACAAGTGGAATGCCTATCCCATGTACGACTTCACCCACGGGCAGAGCGACTATCTGGAGGGAGTAACCCACTCGCTCTGCACATTGGAGTTCGTGGAACACAGACCCCTTTACGACCTCTTTGTAACCTGGATGAAGGAATACAAGGGCGAGACGGAGAATATCGAGGACAACCGCCCGCGGCAGACGGAGTTCAACAAACTGAACCTGAGCTACACCTTGATGTCTAAACGCAACCTGCTGGCCCTGGTAAAGGAAGGACTGGTGAGCGGATGGGACGATCCCCGCATGCCTACTATCTGCGGCTTCCGCCGGCGAGGCTACAGCCCAGAGAGCATTATCAAGTTTATTGACAAGATTGGCTACACAACCTACGACGCCCTGAACGAGATGGCCTTGATGGAAAGTGCCGTGCGCGAGGACTTGAACAGCAGGGCCATACGTGTAAGTGCCGTGTTGGATCCCGTAAAGGTGATTATAACCAACTATCCCGAAGGGCAGACCGAGCAGCTGACGGCCGTGAATAATCCCGAGAATGAAGCAGACGGCACGCATACCATCGACTTCGGCCGGGAATTGTGGATTGAGCGCGATGACTTTATGGCTGTGCCCGAGAAGAAATTTATGCGCCTGGCTCCAGGCAAGGAGGTTAGGCTGAAGAATGCCTATATCATCAAGTGCAATGAGGAGAATGAGCACCCCTTTGATGTAGATGACGAAGGGCGCGTGACAGCCATTTATTGTACATACGACCCCGAGAGCCGCAGTGGTATGCCCGGCGCCAACCGGAAGATTAAGGGTAAGACGCTGCACTGGGTGAGCTGTCAGCATGCCGTGGAGGCTGAGGTGCGCCTCTATGAACGATTGTGGAATGCCGAGAATCCGCGAGATGAACTGGCCGCTATTCGCGAAGCACAGGACTGTGATGCCGTGACGGCTATGAAGCAGATGATAAATCCGGATAGCCTGCACGTGCTCAGTCATTGCTATGTTGAGGAGTTTGTACGCCAGATGCCTCCCCTCAGCTACCTGCAGTTCCAGCGCATCGGCTACTTCAATGTTGACCCCGAAAGTACCCCAGACCATCTGGTCTTCAACAAGACAGTAGGGTTGAAGAGCTGATGATACCTATTTATTCATATACCAAGTACCATTTATTTTGCGCTTCGCTCGTCGAAAAAACGTACTTGGTACTTGGCTAACATGGTACTTGGCTAAATGGTTGCAAGCACAGTAATACAGACAAACTCATAAGCTCATTAATGATGCGAGAAGAGGATGAGAAAGCTTTTTTCGAGGACCCTGAGTTCCAGGAGGCGCTGAGGAAGTATGAGGAGGCCCGTCGGAACGGAACCTCCCTATACATGGACGCTGACGAACTGACGGACATAGCGGAATACTATATGGTGCAGGAGCGCGAGCAGCAGGCCAACGAAGCAATCCGGTTGGCTACGGAACTGCATCCTGAAAGCGTTGACCCGCAGGTGTTCCTGGCCCGACAGCAGATGTTTCATGACAACCTGGAGAAAGCCCACGAAATTTGCAACGCCATCATCGACCAGGATGATTCGGAGGTGCGATTCCTACATGCCGAACTGATGATTCGTGAGCAGAAGAGCCGGGAGGCCAGTGATTTCCTGATGAGGTGTTATGAGCAGATGACCTCGGACCGGGCTAACTTTCTCTATGACAGCGCAGGCGTTTTTATGGACTATGCCTATTGGGATGAGGCTCAGGCTTTTGCCCAGTGTCTGCTGGATAATTATCCTGGCTATCGCAAGGGACCCTCCCTCATGGCCGACATCCTGGTCTCCAAAGGCAGCTACGAGGAGGCCATACCCATACTGAACGGCATACTTGATGATGACCCCTACCAGATTGATGCCTGGAATTTGCTGGCCGAATCCCAGGGCGCTTTGGAGCAATACCAGGAAGCTATAGATAGCGCCGAGTACGTGCTGGCCATTGAGGAAAACAATCAGCGGGCCATCATAACAAAGGCCAACTGCCTGTTCCATCTTGACCAACTGGAGGAGGCTCATTCCCTGTACAGGATATATCTGGACTCCAATCCGCAGGATAGTGTCATCTGTTACCTTGATGCAGTGTGCCTGGCTGATATGGAGCGGTATAAGGAAGCGGCCGAGCTGCTGATGACAGCCAATGAGGTGAGTGGCGAAATGTCCCCCGAGCAGTTTAATATATATATGCAGCAGGCATTTGTGGAAAGCCGCCTGCACCATCTCGACCGTGCCATTGCTGCTATTGACAAAGCCCGGAAAATGGCTCCGGAGGATAGCAATGATAATGAGTACGAGCTGCAGTTGGGGCGTATCTTTCTGGAGAATGACCGCGCCAGTGAGGCTGGTGTTCATTTCCGCCAGGCTCTGCACGTCAGCCGAGACCGCAAAAAAACGCTTTTCAGGATGGGTGTGGCCTTTGCTGACGTAGAATACTATCAATTGGCAAAGGGGGTGTTCGAGATGCTCCAGAACTCTTATGGCGACTCCCTGAATAGTGACGTAGTCCCCTATTTGGCTTATTGCTATTCCCATTTAGGGGAAGATGAAAGGTATCTCAGTTCGCTCAAGGAGGCCGTCAAGTGTAATCCGCAGGTTACAAAGGTGCTCTTCTCACCCACATTCCCTGGGATTAATCCTGACGAGTACTACCTATACGCCTTTAAGTCGGTTCACGGGCACTTTCCCACCGACGGTGAATAGGTATACAAAAGAGGCTGTGTCAAAATGAAGCCGGTAGCAGGTAGTACATTTAGTCCGAAGCCTTCGGACTGATTTTCCGAAGCCTTCGGACAATTGCGGACTGGCTATCTGTTCATCTTGACACAGCCTTTTCTCTATTTCCAGGCAATAGAGCCTTAGCCTTTTTACTTCTTCTTCCCGTTGAGAATATCCTGCAGGATCTGCGGGTCGTTAGTGGTAATGAGGTCAATGCCTTTCATATTGGCAAACTTCTTCAGTCCTTCTTCACCGTCCACGGTCCATACATTAACCTCTAAGCCCAGGCGCTTGCATTGTTCGACCCATTCGGGGTGCTTGTCGAAGACGTTCAGGTGATAGTCGATACCAGTAAAGCCGCACTTCTTAATCTCGGCCGGAGACAGGTCGCCGTTCAGATAGGCAACCTTGCTTTGGGGTGACAGGGCATGAATTTGCTCGCACACAAAGCGGCTGAATGCAATGTAGTCCACGCGGCGCTCCAGGTCGAGGGCGCGAACCAGGTCGAGGCAGGTCTTCACAATCTGGAGGTTGCGCTCGTCCGACTTGTGCGTCTTGATTTCCAGTACCAGCCGGATGTAGGGCAGTTTCTTCCCCAGTTGCAGGTACTGCTGCAGGGTGGGCAGGAATTCGCCGTTGCTCAGGCGCCGGTTCATAAGCACCGGGTATGGGGTGTCCTCAATGCGCATACCCTCCCATTCTGCGTCGTGAAAGACTACTGGCACGCCGTCTGAGGTAATCCAAACATCGAATTCTGAGCCCCAGAGGCCTAAGTCGGCCGCTTTCTGAAGCGAGGCCAGTGAGTTTTGGGCGCTGCCGTCGGTGCGCCAATGACCGCGATGTGCTACGATTTGAGGTTGAGCGAGTAACGCCGTGTTAAGCAGCGTTGTGGCCAAGGCCAAAAGAAGAATTCTTTTCATGATGATTGTGTATATTGTTATTTGTTTATGTGTAATTCAAATCAAAATTTATGCAAAGGTATGAATAAGCAGGCACAAAGCAAAATTAATCACAAATTTTGTTTTGAAAAATGATATATAATCCTTACTTTTGCAGACACATTAATATAATATAAGCATGAATAAACTTTCTTTTTCCCTCGCATTGGCGAGTTTTGTGGTGCCGACTCTCCTGTCGGCCCGTGTGATTTTGCCTGCTCACTTCACCAGTAATATGGTTCTGCAGCAGCAGTCGTCTCTGCTTATCAAGGGGCAGGCGCGTCCTAACGCTACGGTGGACTTGCAGACGAGCTGGAGCCGGACACCTGTTTCTGCTACGGCCGACGGCCAGGGCCGCTTCGAAATGAAAATTGCCACTCCGAAGGCAAGCCTGAAGCCTCAGACGCTTACTTTCAGCGATGGCGAGGAAACTACTCTGGAAAACGTTCTCATCGGAGAAGTCTGGCTGGGCAGCGGACAGAGCAATATGGAGATGCCCGTCAAGGGATGGGGGAAGGTCCTGAACTACGAGGAAGAGATTGCTCATGCAAACTACCCTATGATCCGACTGCTCCAGGTGAAGAAGAAAACCAGCATTAGCCCCCAGGAACAGGTTGAGCTGAATATGGGTGGATGGCAGGAGTGCAGTCCGCAGTACATACCCAACTTCAGCGCCCTATGCTATTTCTATGCTCTTCGTCTGTGGGAGGAGCTGAAGGTGCCTATCGGCGTAATCGATGATGACTGGGGCGGCACCGTGGCCGAGGCATGGGTCAGTGCCGAGTCATTGGAAAAGGTTAACGGCTTCGAAAGCCAGATAAGCAAGTATCGCGAATTGGGCTTCGACCGCGGGGCCATAGAGAAATATTATGCTCAGCAGGCTGCTGACTTCGAGACAAACCTGCGCCGGTTGGATAAGGGCTTCAATGGCGCTACGCCCTGGACGGCCCTCAATGTTGATGAGAGCGGATGGAAGAGTGTACCCGTACCGGGGATTTGGGAGGACGTGCTTGGAAGCATTGACGGTATTGTATGGTATCGGTTGGTTGTTGACCTGCCCAAGGACTGGGCCGGGAAGGAACTGACTTTGGATCTGGGTGTAACAGACGACCAGGATGTAACCTTCTGGAACGGCGAGGAGGTAGGGCGTACAACCTCAATGAACGAGCAGTCAACCTACAAAGTGCCAGCCAAGATGGTGAAGGAGGGGCGAAATGTCATTGCTGTGCGGGTTATGGATACAGGCGGAAACGGAGGCCTTACCACAGCCGACAAGAACCGCTACTCGCTGAAGCAGGGTGGCAAGACGATAGAGCTGGCCGGCCAGAAGTGGTTGGCTCAGGCTGGAGTGAGCCTGGAGAAGATGCCCCCAACTCCGCTCCCCCTGGACAATCCAAATCATCCAACCGTACTTTACAATGCGATGATTCATCCGCTTATCAGCTTCCCCGTGCGCGGTATCATCTGGTATCAGGGCTGCTCCAATGTAGGGCGCGACAAGCAGTATGAGCCTCTGTTCCAGACGCTCATTCACGACTGGCGTCGGCAGTTCGGGAATCCTCAGATGCCTTTCTACTTTGTGCAGCTGGCAAACTATCTGACACCGAGAGACCTGCAGCCAGACTCTCCTTGGGCCTTGCTTCGTGAGTCTCAGGCGAAAGCGCTCTGCCTGCCAAATACGGGAATGGCGGTTAATATAGATTTGGGCGATGCCAGGGATATTCATCCCAAGACGAAGCGCGAACTGGGCCGCCGACTGGCTGCCGTAGCCTTGCACAATACCTATGGGAAGACAAAGACAGCCTATACCGCACCGGTTTATAAGAACTTTGTTGTAAAGGGCAATGAGGTTCATGTGTATTTCTCTTTGCCCGAAGGAAGCGAACCCTTGGTGCAAGAGAGTAATTTGCCCGGCTTCATTATTCAGGGCTCAGACCTGAAGTGGCATGTGGCAGAAGCACGAACTGTAGGTGCGGCAGAGGTTGTGGTGAGCAGCCCCGAGGTTAGTTTTCCTATAGCAGTGCGCTATGGCTGGGCGGATAATCCTACTTGTACGCTGCGTACCCAGGGGGATTTCCATGTTGCTCCCTTCCGCACAGACGATTAAAAGCATCATAAGAAAGGATCATAAATAGATGTACGCCGAACTGCTGGATCTGCTCCGACAGGACGAAGAGGATATGAAAATCCGATATACAGAGTTGTATCGGATTCTCTGTATGGTGCTGGAGCAGGGTACCGCTCAGAGCCGGATGGACTTTAGCGGGCCTTTTGCCCGCCTCACCTATCTGGCCTCAGCATTGCACATGGAGCCCTCGCTTCATATACGCCTGAACAGCTTGCGCAGCCGCTGCCGCCAGTTGGAGTCGCAGAGCGATGATGACCTGCGCGCCCTTTTGCCTTTCGATGTGCGGGTCGTGGCAGAACTCATCAGCCTCGCCACCCGGCAGGCCGTACCAGTTGAGTTGAAGTCGCTATTGCCTGTGGGGCCTGTGCCGGCTACTGTGGCGTTACAGGAAAATAAAGATTGTCTGCGCGTCTGTGTAAAGAGTTGGGACGAAGACTACATCCGAGCCGTAAGCGACGATGTGCAAGGGGCATCCGACATCCTTGTCTGCTATGCCGACCCTGAAAACCGGATGGGCGACTGGGCCTATCTGCGGGGCCTGCTGTGGGAGGGTTGCCAGCTGAATCTTGTACGCTACCATGCAAGGGGCGGGGTGTACTATGCCGAACTGATCATTCTGGAACCTGATTTCCTCGTGGATGTCTCGCGCTTGTCGCAATGTTTTGGGGAGGCGGGCGCCACGCCATATCATTATCTTTTGTCTCTAATTCAGCCCCCGGTCCATTCCTCAGCCATTCTGATGGGTAATATGGCAGGCCTTATTCTGGATCGTGAGTCGGCCTGCCCGGCAGGGGAGAGTGCTGATTATGCCGAATGTGCCAAACTCTTCATGCAGCAGAACGCGCTTGACATTATTACTTGCCCCGACGATCTTTCCGATTTCCATGCCGAGGCACGGCGCCAACAGCAGCATATTCATCATGTGCTTGACGTCTTGCAGCAGGAGGATGCTTGGTTCCGTCGCGACCGTATTTTGCTTGAGCCATCTTTCTTCTGTGAGGTGTTAGGCCTTCAGGGGCGTATGGACCTTCTCCAGGACGACCTTCGTGTGCTTTTAGAGCAGAAGGCGGGCAAGCGGGCATTCCGGACCGAGGCGCATCGCGAGCCGCACTATGTGCAGATGCTTCTCTACCAGGCGGTACTCCATTATGCTTACCATCTTCGCAACGACCAGGTTTCCAGCTATCTGCTCTACAGCCGATTCCCTGACGGACTGATTAAGGAAGGTCCTGCCCCGCACCTGCTTTTTCAGGCATTGCAGATTCGCAATCAGATTGTGTGGCTTCAGTTCCAGTTGGCAAAGGGAAGTGGTCGTCTCATGGATGCCCTGACGCCCGAACGATTCAATCCTCTTCAGCGAAAGGACCGCCTATGGAGAGAATTCCAGTATCCGAAGATAGCCGCCTTGCTTGATGCCATGCACGGGGCCGATGCGCTGACAAGGGCATACTTCTATCGTATGGTGACCTTTGTGGCCCGCGAGCACTTGCTCTCCAAAATAGGTACGCCTGGTCGCGAGGCCTCGGGCCTTTCCAGCCTTTGGAACAGTTCCCTGCAGGAGAAACTTGTGGCGGGGAGCATCGTTCATAACCTGCTTGTCAGGGAGTTGCGTGGCGATAATGGTTCTGTTGAGGTGATAGTGCTGGAGCGGGAGGGTGACGAAGAGGCTTTCCTTCCCAATTTCCGGATTGGCGATATCGTGATACTTTATTCCTATCCTCGGAACAGCGAGCCCGATGTGCGCCGGGCCGTCGTTTTTCGTGCTACGTTAATCGGGTTGGGCTCCCGCCAATTTACTCTGCATCTGCGTAATCCTCAGCACAATCCCCACCTGTTTCCTGGGGAAGTCTCTTCCGCATGGGCTGTTGAGAAGGACGGCACAGAGTCTTCCTTCACCACACTTTACCGTTCCCTCTATTCCTTGTTCACGGCCACTCCACAGCGGAGGGCCCTCTTGCTTGGTCAGCGCGCGCCGCAAATAGATGAAACGGTAGCTTTGCAGGGAAACTATAGCCAGGGTGGGCGTTTCCCTCATTTCAACCAACTCGTTTTACAGGCTCGGCAGGCTCGCGACTATTTCCTGTTAGTGGGGCCTCCCGGCACAGGTAAGACGTCCTTCGGGCTGATGAATATCCTGCTTGAGGAGCTGCAGACGTCCGAGGATGGCGTTCTCCTGCTTTCCTACACAAACCGGGCTGTGGACGAAATATGTTCGAAGCTGGTGGCTCAGGGACTCGACTTCGTGCGCATCAGTTCGGCCGACTCTTGTGCTCCGGAGTACCAGCCCTATCTTTTCAGCCGCAAGGCGCGTCAAAATGTATCGGCAGGCGGGTTGCGCAAATTACTGCTCCAGGCGTCTATTGTCGTCGGCACTACTACGAGCATAACTTCTGCCCAGTCGCTCTTCCGCCTGCGGCGCTTCGGGCTGGCCATTATTGATGAGGCGTCACAGATACTGGAACCTCATCTTATGGGCATACTCTGTGCCCGTAATGGCAACGCCGATGCCGTGCAGCGCTTTGTGCTTATTGGCGACCATAGGCAGTTGCCTGCAGTTGTGCAGCAGGAGCCTGCCGAGTCGGCTGTGGCAGACCCTCAGCTACAGGCTATTGGGCTGACGGATTGCCGCAACTCTTTGTTTCAGCGCCTTATCGCGCTTTCGGCTGACAAGCGGGTCCTTTTCTCGTTTACCCATCAGGGACGCATGCATCCCCAGGTAGCCGAGTTTGCCAATCGTCACTTTTATGGTGGCCTGCTGGAACCCGTTCCTTTGACGCATCAATTGGAGCCGCTCAGCTTCAGTAGTGTTGACAAGTCAGATGAGTTCCAGGCTCTCCTCAGCAGTCGGCGGGTTATCTTCCAGGCTTGTGAGCGTCCGGCTCATTCTCCTCTGCCTAAGGTGAACTATGCAGAGGCTCGTCTGATAGAGCGTTTTGCACGGGCCGTATATCAGTTGTATGTGCAGAATGGGCGTCCCTTCCTGCCCGAAGATTCTGTTGGGGTTATAGTACCCTATCGTCATCAGATAGCCTTGGTATATAATCTCCTGGCCGAGAGCGGAATAGAGGCGTTACAGCACATTACGGTTGATACGGTGGAGCGCTATCAGGGCAGCCAGCGCGATGTAATCATCTACGGCTTCACGGTGCAGAAGCCGTATCAGTTGGATTTCCTCTGTAGCCAGACATTCCAGGAGGGCGATGTGCTTATTGACCGTAAACTGAATGTTGCACTTACCCGGGCCCGTGAGCAGATTGTGCTCATAGGCAATCCTCAGCTCCTTGCGTTAAACCCGGTCTTGGGGGAGCTGTGTGCGGAATATTGTGTGGATTGAACCGCTACAGAATCTCGCAGAACTCTATCTTCTCGTTGTTGGGACCCTGGATGAAGAAGTATCGGGCTCCGTTATCCCAGAAGGCGATATCCTGAATGCCGTCGGTTATAATCTTATAGCCGGCATCCTTCACCTGCTGGTAGAGGGTCTCTATATTCTTTACGTCCAGGCAGAAGTGGTCAACAGCTCCGTTCACCATTGCCGGGTCGTCGTTGGGGATGAGTTCGATGAAGAGGTTGCCCAGCTTAACGAATACGAACTCGCCGCGGCCGGTGATGTCGGCCCGGGTGGCTACCTCGAAGCCCAGTCCTTCGTAGAAGCGGATTGTACCCTCAATATCAGCTGTGGGCAAACCTATGTGCTGGATGCCTGCCGAGAAGGCATTCACGTCGAGTCCCTTCTGTGGGAAGTTCTCGGGTACAAAAGTCTGCTTCTGTGCTGACTCTTCCAGGCTTGCGGTTTCGTTCTCGGCTTTCGGCGAGTTGGCGCAGGCAGTCATTGCTGCCATTGCTGCCAAATAGATTAGAATTCTTTTCATACTTTTGTGCTTTAAGTTGGCTTTTCAACTGCAAAAGTATGAATTTCGCCATGAAGGGCCAAACATTCCGCGGCTTTTTATTGGCAACTGACTTTTTTTGCGTAACTTTGGCATCTGAAAAGTAATATTTATAATTTATTTTGAGCATAATGAAGAAGAATCTGGAGACCCTCTGCATTCACGGAGGATGGAAACCGACCAAGGGTGAGCCTCAGCAGCTGCCCATCTATCAGAGTACGACATTCAAGTATGATACCAGCGAGCAGATGGCCCGCCTCTTCGACCTGAAGGACGATGGTTATTTCTACACCCGCCTGGCCAATCCCACCAACGATGCGGTTGCCCGCAAGATTGCGGCCCTCGAGGGCGGCGTGGGCTGTGTGCTCACCAGCAGCGGACAGGCAGCTTCCTTCTATGCCGTCTTCAATATCTGCGAGGCAGGCGACCATTTCATCAGTATGAATACCATCTATGGCGGCACGTATAACCTTTTCGGCGTTACGTTGAAGAAGCTGGGCATCGAGTGCACCTTCGTTGACCCCGACTGGGACGACGAGCGTATAGAGGCATGCTTCCGCCCCAATACGAAGTGTGTATTTGGCGAGAGCATCAGTAATCCCGGCGGGAATATACTGGACTTTGAGCGCTTTGCCCGCATGGCCCACAGCCACGGCGTGCCCTTCATTGTGGACAATACCTTCCCCACGCCCATTAACTGCCGGCCCTTTGAGTGGGGAGCCGACATTGTGACGCACAGCACAACCAAGTATATGGACGGCCATGCCTGCCAGGTGGGCGGTGCAGTAGTGGATAGCGGCAACTTCGACTGGGATGCACAGGCCGACAAGTTCCCAGGACTGACTACGCCCGACGAGAGTTACCACGGGCTGACCTATACGAAGGCATTCGGAAAGATGGCCTACTGCACGAAGCTCGTCAGTCAGCTCATGCGCGACCTGGGCAGCATCCCCAGCCCGCAGAACGCCTTCCTGCTGAACCTGGGCCTGGAGACCCTGCACCTGCGCATGGCACGCCATTGCGAGAATGCCCAGCGCGTAGCCGAATGGCTGCAGGGGAGGCCCGAAGTAGCCTGGGTGAACTACGCCGGACTGCCTGGCAACAAGTACTACGAACTGGCACGCAAGTATATGCCTGGCGGCACGTGCGGCGTTATCGCCTTCGGCCTGAAGGGCTCGCGCCAGGATGCCATCCGCTTCATGGACAACCTGGATTTCATCAGCATCGTCACCCATGTGGCCGATGCCCGCACCTGTGTGTTGCATCCCGCCAGCCACACCCATCGCCAGCTGAGCGACGAACAACTGATTGAGGCCGGCGTGGCACCCGACCTGATACGCCTGTCGGTGGGCATTGAGAACGTTGATGATATCATTGCCGACCTGGAGCACGCTATGCAGAAAATGTAAAACTCTTTACGGAAGAAGATAATTATGAGACTGTTTGCCCTGATTTTGAGTATGTTCGTCCTGTCGGCAAGTGCTGCCGAACGGGAAAGTATCGCCCTGGACTCACGCCTGCTCCATGGCGGCAATGCGGTATGGCAGATGATTAAAGCCGGCGAGGCGCGGGGCACGGGCGCGGAGATATCCTCGCCCGGCTATCCCTGCGAAGGCTGGAAGGAGGCCGTTGTGCCGGGCACCGTACTCAGCAACTTGGTGAAGCAGGGCGTATATCCCGAGCCTTACTATGGGCAGAACAACAAGTTGAAGAACAATCTCATACCCGACCTGTTCCAAGCCGGACGCGACTTCTATACCTACTGGTTCCGCACGGAGGTCTCCATTCCCGAATCCTTCAAGGGGCGTCGCATCTGGGTGGAGCCCACGGGCATCAACTACCGGGCCGAGGTATGGATAAACGGACGGCTGGCCGACGTGATGGCCGGTATGTTCCGCAGCCATAGCATAGACATCACAGACTGGATGAACCCCGAGGGGAAGGTGGTCATAGCCATGAAGGTATTCCCCGTTGATTTCCCCGGCACCATAGGCAAGCGGAGCTGGGGGCCGCGCGACGAATTCCATAACGGAGGCGACGGGTGGATAGGGCAGAACGTAACTATGCTGATGAGCGTGGGCTGGGACTTTAGCTACGAGGACGGCATACGCGACCGCAACACGGGCATTTGGCGTAGCGTGCGACTCTATGCCACGGGCCAGGCCCAGCTGCGGGCCCCTATGGTCCGCTCGGCCCTGAATGCGCCCCAGTACGATGTAGCCCGCGAGACCGTCTCCGTGGAGGTGCACAACCCCAACATCCCCTCCTTCGAGGGCACCTTGCATGCTGCGATTCCCGAGGCCGGCATCTCCTTCGAACGGCCGGTTAAACTGATGCGCGGGGAGCATCAGGAGCTCGTATTTACGCCCGAGGATTACCCACAGCTCGTCATTCGCAACCCCCGTTTGTGGTGGCCTAAGAACAAGGGACCGCAGGATATGTACACCCTGCGGCTCACCCTCTCCGACAAGAAGGGTAACCTGAGCGACAGCATTCAGACGCGCTTCGGCATCCGCGAGGTGAAGGTCACCCGCGATACCCCCGACGAATCGAAGCTCTTCATCGTCAACGGGCGGCAGATGTTCGTGCGCGGCAGTAACTGGATTCCCGAGACCATGCTGCGGACCGACGACCGCCGCATGCGGACCGAGCTGGAATACACGGCCCAGAGCGGCATCAACTTCCTGCGCCTGTGGGGCGGGGGAATCGTTGAGAGCGACCTCTTCTACGAGCTTTGCGATGAACTGGGCCTGATGGTATGGCAGGAGTTCTTTATGACAGGCGACACGCGCCACCCCCTTGACGAGCCGCTCTACCTGTCGAACGTGGAGAGTTCCGTCAAGCGCATACGCAACCACCCCAGCATTGTCTTCTACGTCTCGAGCAACGAGAGCACGGCCGTAAGCGGAGCCGAGGAACTGATACAGAAGCTCGACGGCACGCGCCCCTACCAGATGCAGTCGGAGTGCGACGGCATTCACGACGGCAGCCCCTATAAGCACGTCAACCCCATGCGCCACTACGAGAACACGGGCTCCGAGCGCGGCAGCCGAGTGGACGGCTTCAACCCCGAGTACGGCGCGCCCACCCTGCCCATCCTGGAGAGCCTGCGCCAGATGATGCCGCCCGAGGACCTCTGGCCCATCAACCGCGAAACGTGGGAATACATGGAGGGAAATGCCTTCTACCACATGGGCACCATCTACGAGCAGATGATATACCAGTACGGCGAACCCCATAATATAGAGGAATACACGCGCAGGGGACAGCTCGTGGGCGCCATCAACAGCAAAAGCATCTGGGAGGTGTGGAACGAGAACAAGCTGCAGTACGGCGACCGCTGGTGCTCGGGCCTGCTCTTCTGGTACCACAACTGCCCTAATATGCAGATAAGCTCGCGCATGTGGGACTGGAACCTGGAGCCCACCGCATCGCTCTATCACACCATGCATGCCCTGGAGCCCCTGCACGTACAGTACGACTATCTGAAGCAGACCGTCAGCGTAATCAACGATTCCCTCGTAGCCGCAGAGGACCTGAAGGTCACAGCCCAGGTCTATGACTACCGGAGCCGGCGCGTTTGGCAGGAGAGCGTGCCCGTCAGCGTGCCCGCCGACGGCGTGGCAAACGACGTCATAACCGTGGCTGCTCCGGAGGACATCAGCCAGGTCTATTTCATTGCCCTGAGTCTGCAGGACCGGCAGGGGCGCGAACTGTCGCGCAACTTCTACTGGTGCTCGCGCGACAAGTACGAGGGCCCACAGACCGTGACGGGGCCTTGCACCAGCGGCTTCCAGAGCCTTGCCCAGCTGCCCGCGGCCAAACCGAAGGCCCGCGTAGTGCGCCTGCCCGACCAGGACGGCGCTCCCCGTTGGCAGGTAACGCTGAGCAACCGCAGCCGCAGCATAGCCTTCTTCCTGCAGCTGCTGCTTGTCAATGCCGAGGGCAATGCCATCCACAGCACCCACTACAGCGACAACTTCCTGAGCCTGCTGCCCGGCCAGCAGCAAACCATCCTCATCCAGGCCCCTGCTGGCTTCACGGCCTCGGGCTGCCAGTTGAAACTGAACGAGGGACTGCTTCCCACGCGCTACGTGAGGCTTCCATAAGCCCCGGCGGCCAACTGGAATTTGATTTATGTCAAGAAAAGGGCGGAAATTGGCAAGATTTCCGCCCTTATTACTTGCTATTCCAAAAAAATGCCTTACCTTTGCACCCGAAAAACAGAGGCAGTGATGCCTGAAAGTTTTTTATAAGTAATTGATAAAGTAGTGTTGTTAGTTTAGTTTAAGGTTAAAAAGAAAGTTTTTTGGAAAGGGAATTTCCCTTTTGGACGCAAGGTCTGCCGCGAGGTAGGCCTTCTGTTTTTTATGACTCTATACGCGTGCCCGGAAAACAACGCCGTTGTTTTGGCATTCCTACGCCGTTGTCTTGCCCGAACAACGGCGTTGTTTTTGCCCTCCTGCACCGTTGGCCTTTTCCGGGGAATGCGTGGGACCTTTCCGCTGCTGCCCGGCGAGGCGCTTCTCTCTGACCTCCTACCTGTATCCCTTCCACCTTCTCCATGCAAATTGTGCAATGCGGTAGGGCGGGTTCCAAAGCACTTCGCGCGGATAGGAACGCAGGAAGCGCAGGTTGCGGCCGGTAATTTGCCAGAAGTTTCCCCAGGCACCGGCCTTCATCTTGTTGCGCTCGTCGTAGCGTCCGAAGTTGCCGGCCCGCATGATCTCGTCAAGCAGGAAGCGTCCCTCATGCTCATCGGGCAAGGCAAGCATCTCCGTTTGTGGCAGTAGGTAAACGTATTCTAACACCCACATTACGGCCCGGCAAAAGCGTTCCATGTGCAGGCTTTGGATGACGGCAAAGGCTTCCTGGCGGCAGGACTGTGCCTCGGGAGTGCGCAACAGGTAGTAGTAGTCCATCAGCTGGCGCAGGCCTATGCCCTCGTAGAACAGGTGGCGATAGATGTGCGTAAGCTGGAAGACGAGGTTTACCAGCGGGGTAGGCGTGCTGACATCGCCCTCGGGCAGGGCCATGCGGTGCTGTAGCACGGCCTGGCTGTGGGCCTGGTAGAAGCGTTGAAGGCGCCTGTTGTCGGCCGGACAGAAGAGGAAGGAGGGGGTGGTGTGTACCTCTATGACCGCATCGCTGCGTACGGGGAATTCCACTTCGTGCCATTGTACGCGCTGCTTCGGGAAGCGGCGGAGCACGTAGCCAAGTACTGCATCGCGGCTGCCCTGGAGCCAGATGTCCACATCGCCGGCTATGCGGAGCGAGGAGTCGGGGTAGAGGCGCGAGTTGGCCTGCCCCTTGAGAATGACGCCGGGGAAGCCCTCCTTCTGGAAACGGGTGCTTGCCCAAACGCAAACGTGGTCGAGCAGGCGGTTCCGGCTCTGTATGCGTGAAGCCTCGGCATGCCAGTTGATTAGGACTGCCTTAGGCGGACGCTGCGTCTGTGGCAGGCGGTTGAGTCCCCCATAGATGACGCCGGT
Source organism: uncultured Prevotellaceae bacterium (assembly GCA_946407895.1). Taxonomy (GTDB): domain Bacteria; phylum Bacteroidota; class Bacteroidia; order Bacteroidales; family Bacteroidaceae; genus Physcousia. Next base: position 26,539 of record CAMJQA010000012.1, on the reverse strand, counting down.
AAGCGTCTGGCGCCTGCTCTCGTCAAGTAATTGTTGCCATTGCAGGGCATCGGGTGCGGTGTCGAACTGCTCAGCTACCCCCATACTGATCTGTATGAGGCGGAAGAAGGCTTTGATGTCTGATTCAGGAATCATGGTTGGTGTGATGCTTGAATTATTTAACCTTGCCCCTTTCTGTCCTCGAACTTTTGCCCTCTTGAACTTGATTGGCCCTCCTCTCGATGCAATAGATTATAAGGCCCCATACAAGCAGGTTGACCAGAACGACCCAACTGCTGCGGAGGAATATGGAAAGGGTCAGGTTGAGGGCCACGAAGCCCAGGGTGAGCAGCAAGAGCACCAGGGTGGCCCGATGTGGAGTCAGCCCTATTGAAAGCAGGCGGTGATGGATATGGCGTTGGTCGGGGCGGAACAGGGGAACACCGGCCCGCCAGCGCAGGAACACAACGCGTACGACGTCGAGCAACGGAATGACAAGGGGAGCAAAAGCTGCATACATAGAGCCTGTGAAGACGAACACCTTCTCGCCCGAGAAGCGGGTGAGGTAGAGGGTCAGGAAGCTGATGAAGTACCCCAGGGTAAGGCTACCCGTGTCGCCCATGAAAACCTTTTGCAGGCGGCTGCCCTCTCCGCCGAATATGTTATAGACGAAGAACACAATCAGCACGCCCAGAACGGAGAGGCAGGTGCTGGCCAGGAAAGGATGCTGCAGGTAGAGGAATATGGCGGTGTAGAGGGTAAAGGCTATGATGCAGATGCCGCTGGCCAGGCCGTCGAGCCCATCGATGAGATTGATGGCATTGGTGATGTAAACAACCAGGAAGACGGTGAAGGGGGCGCTGACCCAGAACGGGACATGAATCCAGCCAATAGCCGTGAAGAGGCTTCCGAAGGTGAGTCCGCTCAGGGGGAAGAGGGCTGCGGCTGCCGTCTGAGCCAGGAACTTAACCCTGTAGTCCACGCCCACCAAGTCATCGGCTACGCCCACAAGAAAAAGCAGCATAGCGCCCATGCCGCAGCATTGGATGCGCAGGAACGTGCTGGTGTCGCCCGCCTTCACCTCTGCACCAAGGATGGTCATGCACAGGATGTTGAACAGGAAAATGCTCATCATCGTAAGTGGCAGGAAGCTGATGCCCCCCAGCCGGGGAACGGGTATTGGGTGCACTTTGCGTTCGTCTGGCGCATCCATGAGGTTTTTCTTTTGCGAGATGCTGACGATTCTGGGCATAATGAGTGCTCCCATCGTCAGGGAGAAAAGGAATGTGGCAAGGTATATGAGGGACATAGGGCTCAAGGGTTCAAACGGTTCAATAGTTCAACGGATAAAACGACTTTGTACTACAAGGCTTTCTCGTCCTCGGGCTTGCGGGGAACAAAGGGGCCATCCTTCATCTCCATGAGTATGGTGCCAGGCTCCAGGCATTCCAGGGTGTGCCATACTCCGGCCGGAATGTTCATAGCCGACGGCTCGGCATTGGCCCGCAGCAGTATCTCCTGGGTGAGCTGGCCGGCTTCATCATAGAATAGTTCGCGGATGCTGCCGCGCAGCATCACTACTGTTTCATTCGTTTCCTGATGCCGGTGAACGGGCACCTTGGTTCCGGGCTCCAAAGCATTCAGCATACGTTGGCTCTGGTCGGCAGGGCTGTTGCGCAAGTCCAGGTTCATGCGCAGTCTTTCTGATGTCTTGGCCTCTTGGCTCAAACGGTCAAGTAGTTCTGAAGTTAAAACCATGTTTTAGCTATTTATTTATGGGGTTTAATAAATTCGGTTAGTTTGTACAGGTAGCGCATTCCCAGCAGGGGCGTGCAGCTCCATACGCCATTCTGGCGCAGGGTGCGCTTGTGGTCGTTCATTATTTGCCGATGGCTGTTCAATCCCGAGGAGGAAGCTCCTCCGGTTCGCATCGTAACGAAGTCGGTTGGCAGGTATATCGCGCGAATGCGTTGGATGAAGATGAGGCGCAACAGTATGTCGAAGTCGGCGGCCACCCGGAAGGATGTGTCGAAATAGCGCCCGTTGGGCGTAGGCGGCAAAGCCTCATAACAGCGGCGCCGGCAATAGAACGAGGGGTGCGCGGGCATGAATCCCAGTCGCATCAGCCAGGGACGGAATATCTTGCTGGAGTAGTAGCGCACGGGTTTGCTGAGGTCTTCCTCGTTGACGTAGTGTATGTCGCCATAGACAGCATCGCAGGCATTGTCGGCCATAGCCGTCGCCACGGCATTGAGTACACCGTGTGAGGTATAGAAATCATCGCTGTTGAGCAGGCCCACCACATCGCCTGTCGAGGCGGCAATACCCTTGTTCATGGCATCGTATATGCCGCGGTCGGGCTCGCTGATGACGCGTAACCGGCCCTCGTAGCGCGGCGCAAAGGACTCTACAATGCTCAACGTATCGTCAGTAGAGGCGCCGTCCACGATGATATGCTCAAAGTCCTGATGGGTTTGTCGGAGCACACTCTCCATCGTGTCGCGGACGGTTGCTGCGCTGTTGTAGGTTGCTGTGATGACTGATATCTTCATGCGCCTGTTTGTTCTCTGTGTGCTCTCTATTTCGTAAAGTACTTGTTAAGGTCTTCCAACGTGGGATCGGGTTTATGGAACAGGTCTATGACCCGGGTAATCTCTTCGTCTGGAAGGTTCCACCACTGTATTTGCATCAGGCGGTCAATCATTTCCTGCGGGAAGCGGTACTTGATAATGCGTGCCGGTACACCGCCTACTACGGCAAACGGGGGTACATCCCTGGTAACGACTGCCCCGGCAGCAACGGTGGCGCCATCGCCTATGGTCACGCCATCCATGATGATACAGTTGCGGCCTACCCATACTCCATTGCCAATCGTCACGGGGTGATCCTCCTCGCGGAATCCCGTGTCGGCACACCAGTCGGCGTGCCACTTCCATCTCCTTGCCTTGTAGAAGATGGAGTGCGGGCTGAGCAAGTTGGTAGGATGGGCGCCCGGTCCCACAATTGTATTGCGTGAAATGAGGCTGAAGTTTCCCACCCGGGTGTTGATGAGCTTGGTACCGATACCTATGCGTGAGTATCGTCCTACGTGCGAATTGCCCAGCTTGGCATATCGCTGCAGGGAGGTCCGGGGGGTGAAGGTACTCTGGCCGTCCCAGTAGGAGAGCCAGGAGATGTCCCTGTAGATAAGCTTCTTCAGCGAAAAAACGGATACCAGATATTGCAGCATAGTATTTCAGTCTTTAAAGATGACGTTTCGAATGGCTTTTATTTGTTCGTGGGGATTGTATTTCGTGTCTATAACTCTGTAGCAGGCCTGGCGAGTAGCCTCGCGATCAAGGCCCTTCAGAAGCCATTGCCTAATGCAGTCGGCCAGGGAACAGCCACTACCCTCGGTGAAGAAATCTCCGGTAATGCCCTCTTCAATGGCTTCGAATTCGGGCATCTGACGTACGAAATTGTTGTGGGTAATGACGGGCGTGCCGAAGGTCATGGCATGTATGGCCGTTAGCCCCACGTTGCCCGGCGATACGCAAAGGTCGGCATTGTAGAGCAGTTCGGCAATCAGGCGCTCGTTGTAGCAGGGGCCGTAGAACCATATATGCTGCTCCAGCCCTGCCTGTATGGCTTTGGCTTGAAGCATCTCCTGCGCCTCGCCGCTGCCGATGAAGGTGGTATTAACCTCACAACCTTTCTGTCTGAGCAAAGACATTGCTTCTAAGATGAGTTCCAACCTCTTTGTCTTCGTCAGACGTCCTATGAAGACCAGGTTCGGGCGGCTGTTGCCAAAGTGCGACTTGTAGAGGGGCGAAGGCTGCATCTGCCTGCGCAGGACTATCTGCTCGTCGTAGGCCAGGGAGTTGTAGAAGACATGCAGCTTGCTGGCCTTCACTCCCATCTCCAGCAGAAGCCGGCGGGCATATTCGCCGTATAGCAGAGAAGCTGTTACGCGGTTCATCTTCCATCGGGTGAGCCAGCGCTTCAGCCCCCTTTCATTTCCGTAGGCTCCGTGCGACCAAAGATAGACGCGCTTGCCGAAGAGCGGGGCGAGCAGGATGATGAGCCAGGCTGAAAGGCAATTGTGGGTGCCGGTGGTGAAGAGGTCGGTGTAGTTGCTCCACAGCAGGCCTACGGCACGGCTCTGCCAATAGAAGCGGCCCAGGTTGATGTTGTGGTAATACCCGCGGAAGTGGCTGAGCAGACCGACGTCCATAGATGCAATGCCTCCGGGCCGGGAATCGCCGAAGTAGAAGTCGATGTCCAGCTCCTGATCCATCAGCATGAAGATTTCTTTGCGGTAGTGGACCGGGCTTTGGTTGAAGAAACATACCTTATGTCTCATTTTCGTCTGAGTCTGTTTCTGTCTCCGTCTCAGCCTCCACTCTCTCGGCTGAGGAGAGGGAGACGAAGATGATTAGCGCTGTAATGACCGGCTTCAGGTAGAATGCGCTCGAGGTCATTCCGGCAGTTATGTGTTGGATGAGGATGAGCACGATCCACAGGTAGGACAGGTCGTGCTTTGCTATTCTGTAGGAATCCGTGATTGACGAAACGTACATGGCCGCAAAGACCAGTCCGCCGATGATTCCTGTGCCCATGAGCGCATCCAGAAGCATATTGTGCGAGTAGATAAACTTACCGTCGGCGTGGATAATGGCAAAGCGGTCGCCTGTGACGGGGCTGTTCAGAAAGGCCTCCCAAGCCTCTTGGAGCAGGAGGGCGCGTTCCTCGTTGGAGGCGGAATAGAGCAGTCTTTCCACCAGGACGGGGGCTATGTGGGCTATCAGGGCCAGGATGCCTTGGTAGAAGACGACAACAAGACCCGTGAAAAGTAGCGAGAGCAGAATGCCGTTGGAGAGCTTTCGGGCGCGGGTGATGGTGGTGAAGACGATGATGGCAATGAGGCAGAGCAGGGGGCCGCGGCTGCCGCTGCGCAGGCTTATCAGCGTGCCAATGACGATGAGAAAGGCTGGCAGCACGGATCGTACCAGCAGGTTGCGCTCGGTAGCAATCATGCAGGCGCCGATGATGATGGCTGTGATGCCGAGTTGTCCGAAAGCAATGGTCGTCAGGGCGGCATTACCGTCCATTCGCATAGCTATATCTTCGGATGCGGCCAGCAGGAGCGGGTTGTTGATTAGTGAGAGTGTCAGGCTCACGCTCAAGGCCAGGGCCGTCAGTCGGAAGGCCAGTTTGAGGTCCACATCCCGGTAGCTATAGGCCACGGAGAGTCCGCTATAGAGGCAAAGCAGCAGGGCATAGAGCCAGACGCGGAACGTCTCGCCGGGCAACAGGAAGAAGTCTGTGCGCACCTCCAGGTCGTAGAATAGGCGGAGCAGCAGCATGGTCCAGAAGGCGGAAAGGAGCCACGTAGTGCGAGTCTGCCTGATGTTGGCCCCGTATTGCGAAATGCTTTGGATGATTACAGCCGTTGCCAGCGCGATGGTAAACAGGCGGTATGGAATGGTCACTACGCGGGTGGCGCCCTCGATGTCTCCTCCATAGACGGGGATGAGCAGGCTGGTGGCAAACTGGTAGCCGATGATGACGAAGACCAGATTCAGCGTGGAGAGAAATCTACTGGGATTCATTGGGCTATTGCATGTTCAAGGGGTTCTGTGTATTGGGCGGCGCCTGCCTCAAGGCCCGGGGCTGAAAGTATGCCTGCCAGCCGGAAGGCGAGCAGGGCCAGGCTAACGGCCCAGAGGCAGAGTACGTATTTGTTGAGGTTGCGGAGCCGTAGCTGGCAAAGGCTAAGCAGGTTGGAGAACATGCAGAACTTGCATACGGCTGTTACCATGGAGAACGAGAGCAGGATGTGGTACAGGTTTCTGGTGGTCAGGCAACCCAGTGTGATGGCTCCCACACCGCCGATGAAGTATAGGGCGTTGAAGGCGAGCAGGTTCTTTTGACGGTCGAGTGTGCGATAGAGGGGTATGAGCGGCTGCGACAATACGGTGGGGAAGGACCATAGGGCCAGGCAGAGGGCCACGTTGCCTGCGGTAGTCCATCGGTCGCCCAAGAACTTTACGAGGATGTAGTCTCCGCCTGCAGCCAGGAAGAGCATGGGCAGGACGGATATGATTGTGACCGTATCCACCACCTTCTGGCTCACCTGGCGGATGGAGGCGCCGTCGCCTTGTGCACGGCAAAGTTGCTGGTAATAGACCTTGCCCATAGCCGTTCCGATGAAGGACATAGGCATCAGCAGCAGCTGTATGACGATGGAGAAGCACCCGATGTCGGCCTTGCTGAAGTACTGGCTAAGGATGAGGGTGGGGGACTGGAAGGCTGCAAAGGCCATTACGCTGGCCGGTGCATCGTAGAGGGGGAAGCGGCGGTTCAGGCGGAACAGCTCCCCTATCCGCCGGAGGCTGATGCCTTTCCAGCTTGAGGCTTTCAGGAACTCGTGAAGGCAGAATAGGATGAACAGGACGTTGATAACCTGGGCCAGCGTAGTGCCCAGTATCAGGCCGTTGACTGCCGCCAGGGCCGCCAGGCCGAATATGATGCGCAGCACGGCCTGGCTTCCGCCCAGCACGACATGCGACAGGGCCAGGGCATTGTACTTCTCCTGCCGGTTGCAGAAGTTGTAGAGTATGATGTAGAGGGCATAGACGGCCAGGTAGGCAAAGAGCAGCCCTGGCTGGGGGAATGACTTGAAGAAGGACAGCCCGGCGGCGCTGCCCAGGGCAAAGGCGGCTGCGGTAAGCAGGATGGTGGTGCTGCCGGTGAGGAGGCATAGCAGGCCGGCGTGCCTGGCATCCCGCTCATCGCCTGCTTTTACGATGGCATTCTCGTAGCCCCAGAACATGCCTATGCCCAGGATGGCGATTACGCTGGAGAATACGCCCCACTCGCCAAAGGCTTCCTGCGCATAGAGGCGCGTCAGGATGGGCGTTACGATGACCGGAACAAAGTACATCAATACGTTGCTCGACGACATCTTCAGCGTATTTCTATAAAGCGGACTTACCGGCATAATCTGAACCCTTGGACTTTTTAACCTTTTGAACTCTTTAACCTTTTGAACTCTTTGACCTTTCAACCCTTGAAGTCTTCACTACGGTTTCGGCACGTAGTACATGGAGATGCCCCTGCGCCCCAGATTGAGCATGATGTCCAGGCAGGGCTTGGCGTGGAACACCTTTACCTCGAGGTTGGATAGGCGGCGTATCTGGTATATCTGGGGCCCGAAGTGGCGCGTGATCCGGCGCTTGCGGCTGCGCCGTTCAATGAAGCTCTCCTCGTTGGCATAGCTCAGGATCTTTCCCTCGCCATTGCGATAGCGGTATGTCACCATCTTGTTGAAGAACCTGGCCCAATAGGGGTGTTCGCGGGCAAGCAGGCCTTCTACGCAATGGTTGAACGTACCCATGAACGAGCGGGGCAGCCCCAGGGTGAAGACCAGCCCGTCGAGCTCGCATAGCCTGTACCAGGGCGAGGTCTCGTCCCAGCAGTTGACGCCCCGGTGATGGTCGCGCGTCAGGTAGTCGGCGTATTGCCCCCAGGCGCAGGCCGAGTGCCGTGCGCTGATGCTGCGCCTTACGCCCTCCATCTGGCGGAACGTCTCGGCCAGGTAGCCGGCAGCCGTAGGGTCGTGCTGCGGGTCGAAGATGAAGTCGGGGCTCCTGCGCACTTCGCGGGCCACGTAGGCCGGCATGAGCAGGGTGCCCTGGGGCGTAATGACCTGCATTATGCGCTCAATCAGCTCGCGGGCTGTGCCCTGGTAGTTGTAGAACTCCTTCATGGCGGCGTGTATGCAAACCACGCTCCCCTCCTTCATACCCATCTGCTGCATCAGTTCCACAAGCTCATTGGCCGAGTACTTGCGGTGCCAGACGAGGCGCCCCCACCGCTTCTTCATGTCTTTCCTGAAGCCGGAGAGGTCGCGTATGCCCGTGAGGCGCTTTACCAGGTTGCCCATTCGTGTGACAAAGCTCTTGCCCATCTTACACTCTATACCGTATTATGTATGTGTGCGCGCGCACGTAAAACGATAAAAGGGCAGCGAGTAGTCCCTTTGCAGACACGTCCCTGCCCTTTGTCTCATCCCAGTCGGAAAGAGGAGACTCGAACTCCCGACCTCTACGTCCCGAACGTAGTGCGCTACCAACTGTGCTACTTTCCGAGTGGCTTTTGCGGGTGCAAAATTACGAATAATTGGGATAAATGCAAAATAAATCGCACTTTTTTCTTGTTTTTGCGTATTTTTCTTCCCAAAAAGTTGCACGGATGAAAAAAACTCCATACCTTTGCACCCGCAATTCCGCAGGGAATGGTTTTTAACATTACCCGGATGGTGTCATAGCTCAGTTGGTAGAGCAAAGGACTGAAAATCCTTGTGTCCCCGGTTCGATTCCTGGTGACACCACAGCAAAAAGCCCCAAGCGTCTTGATGAAGGACCCTTGGGGCTTCTCCTTTCTGCGGGCCGGAGCGGGCGGGCTGCCCGTTAGGCTGGTGCCCGCCGGGGGGCTGTTTCCCCGCTCGGGCGTATTTGCCCTGACCGCCGCCCGGCAGAGTCGGAACAGGGCTACGGCGCAGGCCGGCGGAATCAACGGCGTTGTTTTGGCATTTCTACACCGATGTTTTGCCGAAACAACGCCGTTGTTTTTCCGTACCCGGGGCAGGCAGCTATTTTGTCGGAGGCGGGTCTTTTTTTTGCCGGAGGCGGGTTTTGCAAGAAAAATACCCGCCTCCGGCAATGTCCGCAGGGCTGCGGCGCATAATCCGGAGGGCCGGAGGCGCGGTCTATTTGCCCAGCAGCTGGAAGTACTCGGCCACGTCGGCCGGGTGGTCGGTATTTACAAAGTCGATGCCCAGCTCCACAGCCGTGCGCCAGGCATGCGGATTGTCGGGGAAGGCCCAGAAGCGTATCTTCTTGCCCCGGGCATGAGCCGCATCGATGGCCTCCCTGAGCTTCTGCTGGTCCTCCGCCTTCATCGTGCCGTTTCCGCGCCATTTGGAATACCGTCCGAAGTAGTCGCTCACCAGGGCCACGCGGTCGAGCTGCCCGTCTGTGAGCTCAACGCCCGGCCTGACATCGAAATACACAAAGTCGGCATACTGGGCAAATTCCTCGGGCTTAATCTTGTCGCCCGTAATGACCAGGCGGGCGGCGCCCTCGTTGTGGCGCGCATCGAAGCATTCCTTGTACTCCGCCTCGATGAGCTGTTGCAGGGCCGCCAGGGTCGGAGCCCCGTCCTTCAGGTCGACCAGCAGCTGCAGGCCCTTGCCCTGGGGGTAAACGGAGCCGCCGTTCTGGCGGAATGCCTCGCGGATGGGGTCCAGGTAGACTTGCCTGATGGTTTGGCCGGTAGGCTCGTCGTGCCCCAGCATAATCGTGCTGTCAACCAGGAATACATCGGCCTCTATGCTGGCCGCCCCGGCGCGGAAAGCCCCCTGGAAGGGCTCCTGCTGGGCATAGTCGTTGTGTGAATGTAGGGCAGCCCGTGGCGCGCCCTCCCATTTGCTTGTAGCCTTGCCCCCGCCGCAGGCAGCCGTCAGGGCCAGCAACAGGGCGGCGCAGAGGATTCTGAGTGTGTTCGTCATCATGCTCTTAATATTTTGCGGTTACTGTACAGTATTATATATATTGCCTGCAAAGGTAATAAAAACTCGGTAGATATGGCAAATATTTCCCTTTTTTCTTTGCCAATCCCGCCAAAATGTATACCTTTGCAGCCGTTATCAGGGGTGCCCTGTCAGTTGGCGGGGCTGAGAACATACCCTTAGTGATCAGAACCGGGTCATGCCGGCGTTGAGAGTTATTAACATTAGAAACAAGCTGAAATGAAGAGAATCGTCTTTCTTTCTGCCCTTGCAGTAGGAGCAGGAAGCATGAGCAAGGCTGCGGCCCAGGAGCCCGACAGCACGAGTGTGGAACAACTGAACGAAGTGGTAGTACAGGCCGTCAGGGCCCCAAAGGAGGCTCCCTTTGCAGTAAGTAAGATTAACAAGAAGGAACTGCAGACCTTTGCGCGCAGCGGGCAGGAGCTGCCCATGATGCTGAGCCGTACACCGGGCATAACGGCCTGGACCGAGAACGGCCTGGGCACGGGCACCACCTCGCTGCGCATCAGGGGAGCCGGGGCAAGCCGAATCAATGTAACCCTGGACGGCGTGTCGCTGAACTCGCCCGAAGACCAGTGCGTCTTCTGGGCAAACATGAACTCCTATGCCTACATGCTGAGCAACATTCAGATACAGCGCGGCGTGGGCACCTCAACAAACGGCGACGGAGCCTTCGGAGGTACTGTAGCCCTTACTATGGCCGCCCCCAGCACGCTGCCCTACCTGGACCTGACGGGCAGCTACGGCTCCTACAACACCTGGAACGCGGGCGGCAACTTCAGCACCGGGCTGATGGCGCGCCACCTCATCCTGGACGGCGCATACCACCATACGGGAACCGACGGATACATCCACGGCACCGACGGCAACAGCGGTTCATACTACGGCGGCCTGACCTGGCTCAGCAGCAGCGGAGACGTAAAGGTATCATACAAGAACATAGGCAACTACGAGCATACAGGACAGGCCTGGAACGGCGTTACGGCCGGAAACGGAGACTACTCGGTGAATGCCTACGACGGCATACGCTCGTACAAGGATATGTACGAGGCAGGGCTGGGCCGCTACAACGACCTGTGGGAGGACTTCCAGCCCGACTGGGCAGGCGGATGGACCACCCAGCGCTACCAGATGGCCGACGGAACGCCATGGCCCCGCACCACCGACAACTTCTGGCAGAACCGCTCCCTGCTGAGCCTGGCCTACCACATCAGCGACCATTGGAACCTGGCCGGTACACTACACTACACCCGGGGCAGCGGATACTACGAGCAGTTCCGCCACCAGAACAAGCTCCAGAAGTTCGGACTCTCGAACATAACCCTCCCCGACGGCTCGACGCTGAAGAAGACCGACTTCGTGCGCAAGAAAGGCATGGACCAGGATACCTATGGCATGACCTGGAGCGCAAACTACCAGGACCAGGCCTGGGACGTTACCGGAGGCGCCGCCTTCCAGCAGTTCCAGGCTCGCCACTGGGGATACCTCACCTATGTAGCCAATCCCGAACTGCGCCGGCTGGTGCTCTCCCAGGGCGACTACCAGTACTACGACTCCTCGGCAGACAAGAGCGACATCTCACTCTTCCTGAAGGCGCTCCGCCACTTTGGCCGCGGATGGAATGCCTTTGCCGACCTGCAGTACCGGCATGTCGGTTATGCAACAGGCGGCATCTACGACAGTTTCATGAAGCAGCCCGACGGCTCGTGGAAGAACTATGAGCTGAACATCGACAAGCGCTACAACTTCCTGAACCCCAAGGCCGGCCTCTCATATCAGCACAACGGGCACCAGGCCTACCTCTCCTACGCCTTGGGTCATCGCGAACCAGAGCGCAATAACTTCACCGACAACGGTTCCTATCCCGCTCCGCACCCCGAACTGCTCCACGACCTGGAGGCCGGCTATTCCTATAAGGCCGGCCGGTGGCATGCCGGAGCCGGGCTCTACGCCATGCTCTACCATAACCAATTCGTGCAGACGGGCCTGAAGAGCGACATCGGAGAGAACCTGACCACCAACGTGCGCGGCAGTTATCGCCTGGGCGTGGAACTGACAGCCGGCGTTGATGTCGCCAAGTGGCTCAGCCTCGAGGCCAATGCCGCGCTAAGCCAGAACCGCATAACCGACTTCGACGAGGCGGTGGAGACGTACGACAACGACTGGAACGACCTGCCCGCCACTACCGTCCACTACGACCATTCCACCCTGGCCTTCTCCCCCTCGGCCGTGCTGAACGGCTTTGCCGACTTCCACTTCGGTGCCTTCCAGGCCACCTGGCATACCGGATACGTCAGCCGCCAGTACTTGGACAATACCGAGAACCGCGACCGTTCGCTCGGCGCTTATACCCGCACCGACATCAACCTCACCTACGACTTCTCTATTGCCCGCCGCGGACTCAAGCACTTGCTCCTCGGCATCGACCTTGGCAACATCTTTAATACCCGCTACGCCAGCAACGGATGGGTCTATAGCGCTATCGTAGGCAGCACCTATCCTCAGGACAACCGCTATTATCAGATAGGCTACAACCCCTCGGCCGGCTTCACCCTGATGGGTAATGTCACGCTCCGCTTCTGAGTATGGGCCCTGAACAACGGACTTTGGCCTCCCGGACTTTGGCCTCTGTCTTCCGGACAATGAACTCATAACAATAGAATTTGAACGCTATACAATAAGATAATGGAATCTGCAATATTAACTTTCCTCGCCGCCCACTGGCTCGACATGCTTACCACAGCCCTGGGCCTTGCCTACATCCTGCTCGAATACCGCGCCAGTATCTGGCTCTGGGCGGTAGGCTTTGCCATGCAGAGCCTGGGCATTGTGCTGTATTATCAGAAGGGGCTCTACGCCGACTGCGGCATGGAGTTCTACTATCTGGCCATGACCGTCTATGGTTTCCTGAACTGGACACGCGGTCCGAAAACGGCACCGGCCTCCTCTGTCCCCTCCTCGTCTCAGGTTTCAGAGGCCCAGACCTCTGTAGCTGAGGACTCCTCCTCTCAGGTTTCAGAGGCCCAGTCCTCTGTAGCAGAGTGCTCCTCGTCTCAAGTTTCAGAGGCCCAGTCGCTGCCCGTAACCCATTTCCCCCTGCGCCTTGCAGCCCTGTGGACGATTGCCACCCTGGTCATTTGGGCAGCCCTCTACCTCTTCCTCGTCACCTGCACCGATTCGCGTGTGCCCGTCGCCGACAGCTTCACCACGGCCCTCAGCTTTGTTGGCATCTGGGCCCTGGCGCGGAAGTATCTCGAACAATGGCTTATCTGGATTGTTGTCGATGTAGTTACCTGCGTCCTCTATTTCTACAAAGACATCCCCTTCAAGGCCTCCCTCTATGCGCTTTATGTCGTAATTGCTGTCTTTGGCTATCGCAAGTGGCGCAGGCAAATGCACAACCCGGCCTAAGCGTCCCCGCCTCTTTGTCTTGATGAAGAGCCTTTGTTCACGTTGCCCAGGCTTTCAGCGTCATGCGAATACCGGCATTTTTTGAAGCTAATCTATAGAAAGAAAAGAGCGCTGTCGTCACGACAGCGCTCTTCCAATTCATTAACCAAAAAAATAAAAATCTAAATTAACTTTAATCTAACAACGTGAAAAACACGGTGCAAAGGTATGATGTTTTTTTGAAACTACCAAATATTTTAATATATTTTAAGAAAGAAACATCGTTTATGTCCTTTTAAGCATGTATGATTATCCTTTTAGACCAAAAACGAAGACAAAAACAAGAGTCCTTCTTCTTAATAGGTCAATCTGCAAGCGCGTTTTTAAGTTGTATGGGTTTAAGTCGACGAAATTGCGAAGAATCAGATTAAAAAAAAGAAGAAGTATTGTCCTCACGACAACACTTCTTCAACATTAACCTTAAATCTAATACCATGAAAAACACAGGGCAAAGGTACAATAATCCATCATACTGGCAAAATTCTTTAATACTTTTTAAGACTATTAAGCAAAAATATACTGTTTTTAATACTGAAAAGGCAAATAATGCTTGTTTCAGCAAGTCTTATTTAGTGTCGGCTGTTGTTTTGCAAAATGAAAGAGGGGGGAAAGCCCTGATGAGTATCAGAGGCTTTCCAGCATTCGTTTGAGCACTACCGTGGCGGAAATCTCGCGGTTGGCGGCTTCGGGAATGACGAGCGAGCGCGGTCCCTCGATGACGTCGTCGGTAACTATCATGCCGCGGCGAACGGGCAGGCAGTGCATGAAGTGGGCATCGCGCGTTATCTCCATGTGCCGCTGGTCGATGGTCCAGTCCATCATTGTATGGTAGTCGTCCAATACCTTGCCGTAGTCCTTGGGGTTTGTGACGCCTGGGCAGCTCCAGTTCTTGGCATAGACGAAGTCGGCGTCTGCCAGGGCCTTCATCTGGTCGTACTCCACGCGGGCGTTTCCAACGAACTGCGGGTCGAGTTCGTAGCCCCGTGGTTGGGTGATGACGAAGTCCACGTCGGCCTGGCGCATCCACTCTGCAAAGGAATTTGGCACGGCCTGCGGGAGGGCCTTGGGATGCGGGGCCCAGGTGAGGACCACCTTGGGTCGGCCGTTGCATTCGTGGCGGTGCTCCTCGATGGTGATGAGGTCGGCAAAGGCCTGCAGGGGGTGAACCGTTGCCGTCTCCATGGCGAAGACGGGCCGGCCGCTGTAGAGGATGAACTGGTTGAGAATCTTCTCGTCGTAGTCGTCCTGTCGGTTTTCGAAGCGGGCAAAGGAGCGCACCCCGATGATGTCGCAGTACTGGGCCATGACGGGTATGGCCTCGAGCAGGTGCTCGCTCTTGTCGCCGTCCATGATGACGCCGCGCTCGGTCTCCAGCTTCCAGGCACCGGCATTGACGTCGAGCACGATGACATTCATGCCCAGGTTCATTGCAGCCTTCTGCGTGGAGAGGCGGGTGCGCAACGAGTTGTTAAAGAAGATCATCAGCAGGGTCTTGTTACGCCCCAGGTGCTGATACTTGTAGCGGTCGCGCTTTATCTCCTGCGCCTCCGCCAGGGCGGTTCGGAGGTCGCCCAGGTCATGTACGTGTTGGAATACTTTCATGTCTTTATCTTTTTATCTTTATCTTTCAGAGGGATTCATTTCTTTTCAGAGGGGATTCATTTCCTTTCAGAGGGATTCATTTCCTTTCAGAGGGGATTCATTTCCTTTCAGGGGGATTCATTTCCTTTCAGGGGCATTCTTTCCTTGGCTGTTCTATGCAGCTCCTTTCTTCATCTTTTCAATGGGAAGGTCAGCACGGGCTTGGTCCGCTGTATGGGGGTGGCCACCGGCACCTCGATGTCGTTGAGCAGCATGGCCTTTGGTCCGACGATCGTGAAGCGTGCTCCCCCGAACGGGCCTCCCTGATTCACGGCTTCCTGTTCGGATGACAGGGCGGTTATGTGGCGCAGATGCTGGGCGGTGGGGCTGATGTCGCGCAGTCCTACGAGTGCCTCGCTGCCGTCCTTCGTGCTGATGCGGAAGAGGAATTCGCCGCGCTTGAGGTAGGCATGATCGTAGCCTTCGCGCCGTGCATCGCGCAGGAGTTGCCTTCTCATCTTGGCGAGCGACATTGTCTTGCTGCTCTCGATGCGCACCACGCCGGGCACGGTGCTTGCGCCCATGGGGCTGTTCCAGTAGAAGGGGTCGTTGAAGCGCAAGTTGCCGGTGGGGGCTGGCGTGCCCAGCGCGGGTGTTGCCCCGCATATCTGGCCCCGGAATATGCCTCGCTCCACGAATGTCACGGCCTGTGGCTTCTGCCCGTTGGCGTCGGCGGTGTAGTACCCGGTGAGGGGCTTTCCCTCCCATTGGCTGAGGGTGGGGTCTTGTCGGATGGTTATCTTTTCGTCGATTATCTTGTGGTCACGCCTCAGGTAGTTGTCGCGGCTGCTTTCGGTGAAGGGGTGGCTGGCGTAGAACCTGGATCCGCCATAGTTTGCGATGTTGTAGATCAGGCGGCCGGCCTTGTCCTCGAAGAGGAGGGGCCCTACGTAGTAATCCTCGGCTACCGAATCGTTCAGGGCGCTGAACCGCTGGGCGATGTACTGGCGTGCGCTCTGGATGAAGCGTGCGCTGTCGGCCAGTGCCTGGGCGGGCGTTTCGTAATGTTGTTCGTAGGCGGAGGAGTTGTTTGAGCCGCCTGAGGTGCGGTACAGGTGGAAGTTGAAGCTGACGCTGACGATGTCGTTCAGCGGCTGGGCCACGCGCACGCCCTCGCTGGTGAGGCGGTATATGTCGGCTTGCTTGAGGGATATGCTTGCCGTGCTTTCTGTCAGTTCGGGGAATTCATAGGCGATGAGCGAGAGGCGGCGCACGTACCTGGCCAGCTCATCGGTGCGCAGGTCGAGGCTCTCGGGCGTGCGCCTTTGTATGCTGGTGACGGGCTTGGCGGGGAAGAGTTCATCGAGTGCCTCCTCGTCCTTGGGGCGAGTAACCTTCCTGAGGTCTTCTTTCTTCCCCTCAAAGGCTGTGATGGCCTGCTTGTAGCGTGCGTTTGTGGCCAGCCAGGCCTGGCGGCGCAGGTTATCGTAGTCTAATGCCACGGGAATGGCGTCTCCGTCCATCATCGGCGTGGGCGACTTGAGGCTGCTCAGGTGATGGTCTCCCAGTATGACCTGGGCCTCCAGATCCTGTTTAACGGGCAATTGTTCGAGGCGGTTGAGCTCGCCCAGCACGGCGCTGATGTTTACCTGGCGCGAGCGTTGCAGCCGGTAGTCGATGATGAAGGGCGCGGGCTGGCCCTCGACGCGCAGGCTGTCCATCGAGCGTTTCATCTCGTCGGAGAGGGCCTGGAAGATTACGTCCGGCTCTACGCCCAGGCTGTTATCCTGCTGCCCGGCCGGGGATGCCTGTCCCTCGGGCGAGGATGTTGCCGCCTGCGCGGCGGAGGTTGCCCCGGGGGCCTGGAGCACGGGCTTCAGGCCGGCTTTCTCCTGTATGCGCTGGGTCTCTATCTTCGTGCAGAATAACATTGGCGAGGTGGCGCTGACGGGTACCCACCCGCTCTCTGCTCCGCAAACGCCGATGAAGGTGGAGGGCTCGTTGCCGCCGGCGGCGATGCTGGAGAACATGCTGAGTGGCGTGCCGATGAGGCTGACGCCGCGCACCAGCTCATCGGGCCGCCCGTCGACGTAGATGCGATAGACCTCCAGGGGCTTCACGTCGAAGGAGTTGATGCTGCCGCCCTCTCCCGTGCGAGTGTAGCCGCCGCTGGCGCTATGGAATAGGTAGCCGTAAGCCTTGCCCTGGCGGCTGGCCTCGTCGCGCAGCATCCGGCGCAGCTCTGCCTCGGTGTACGGATGGCGAGTCTCGACGACAAGGTTCGACTGTCGGCTGACGGGATCTCGCCCCTCGGCGGTACGTCCGTGCCCGTTGCTGTGGGGGAAGCTGTCGAGGGGTACGCGGCTCATCAGGAACTCGCGCAGCACGCCATCGACCACATTGTCCACCCGGCGTGCCCGCGTGCCCTCGTCGTCGTATGCGAAGCCTCCGTTGAGCGGCTGCGGGCCGTAGTGCGTCAGGGTGGGGTCGCAATAGACCTGGAAGTCCTTTGGCAGCACCTGCTGGCCCAGCATGTTTCGGAAGGTCTGGCCGCCCGTCTTCATACGGTGGCCCTCCAGCCTGTGGCCGAATATCTCGTGGAAGAAGACGCCGCTGACCGCTCCGCTCATCAGTGCCGGCCCGGTGTATGGGTCGGCCACGGGGGCCTGTGCCAGTGCCGTGAGGCGGCGGGCTATGTCTTTGGCGTCGCGTATCATCTCGGCCTCTGAGGGCAGGCTGTCGGGGCTGTTGGCGTAGTATGTTTGCATGAGAGGCAGTTCCATGCCGTCGTCGGTCTGTATGCTGGCCTCCACGAAGACGCGGTAGCTGAGCCGGTTCTGCACGATGGCTGCGCCCTCGGTATTCACCAGGTGGGTGCGCTGGTTCTCCATGTGCAGCATGGCCTCGGCCCGTTTGAACTGCTGATGGCTGCGGAAGGCGGCCGATATGCAGCAGAGGCGCTCTTCCCAGGCCTGTTGCTCCTGGGGCGTGAGGGCGGGGTGGAGGAGCGGCGCCTCGTAGTATTCCTCGGCGGGGGAACCGCCGAGCCCGCTGAAGCAGGGTGCCTTGTCCTCGTTGTCGGCTTGCGACCGCAGCCTGTTCTGCGCGTTTCGGTAGGCGTTGCTGACGCGGTCGTAGGCGGTAATCATGGGCAGCCACAGGGCGGCGCGCAGCGCACGGGGGGATGTGTCGGCCAGGGGCAGTGCGCTGGCTCCCTCGCCCGACTGGCTGTTGTACTTGAAGTTGTCCAGCTCCGGCGAGCCGACGCGTATCTGCGGGGTGAAGGTGCGGGTGTGCTTCTGCAGCGAGTTGCCCAGGTAACCGAAGGTGGCGATTACCCGGGCCTCCCATTTCTCCTGCACGCGGAAGCTCATGAAGTAGGGCTTTACTTCCTGCTGTTGCAGTTCTGCGAAGTCGGCCGTCAGCTCCTCCCTGAGCACCCGCAGCAGGGTGTCGGTCTCGGCCGTCGGCAATGCGCCGGCTGGGCTGGCGAGTAGTATTGCCGCTGTGATGATTACGATTTGCTTTAATTTGTTCATTCTCTTATCTTGTTTATGCCCTGCTCGGGCTATTTGTTCATTCTCTTATCTTGTTTATGCCCTGCTCGGGCTTTTCTCTCTTTTTCTGGCTCTGTGAAGTCTTTTTTTATTCTAAAATTTTTTTCCCGAAGTCTGGGAAGTCTTTTTTCGCTTGAAAAATCGTTTCCCGAAGTCTGGGAAGTCTTTTTTCGCTCGAAAATTCGTTTCCCGAAGTCTGGGAAGTCTTTTTTCGCTCGAAAATTCGTTTCCCGAAGTCTGGGAAGTCTTTTTTCGCTTGAAACTGCGTTTCCCGAAGTCTGGGAAGTCTTTTTTCGCTCGAAACCGCGTTTCCCGAAGTCTGGGAAGTCTCCACGTTTTTTTTCCGGGCCCATGTCCGGCGGTTCGCTGCACGTTTTCTGAGGCCTGAGCAGCAATTCGCCTGCAAAGTTACGTAAAAAAGCCCGTCCGGCGAAATGTTCCGCTGGAAAAGTGCTGTTACGGCCGTGTCTGCCCCTCGCCCTCGATGAGCCACTTGTACGTGGTCAGCTCCTCGAGCGCCATGGGCCCGCGGGCATGCAGCTTCTGCGTGCTGATGCCTATCTCGGCTCCCAGCCCGAATTGTGCGCCGTCGGTGAAGCTCGTCGGCGCGTTCCAGTAGACGCAGGCCGCATCCACCTCCTGCTGGAAGCGGCGGGCCGCCTCCTCGTCCTCGGTGACGATGCTCTCGCTGTGCCCCGAGCCGAAGCGCCGTATGTGGGCCAGGGCCTCGTCGAGCGAGTCCACCGTCCTGACGGCCATTCGCAATGCGAGGAATTCGGTGCCGAAGCTGTCCGCCCCGGCCTGCACCACCTGCGCGTTGGGTGCCAACTGTCGGAAAGCGCGCTCGTCAGCCTCTATCATAACGCCTTTCTGCAGCAGGGGGGCGCATATCAGGGGCAGGTCCCCGAGGCGGCTGGCGTGCAGGATGAGGCAGTCGAGGGCGTTGCATACGCTCACGCGGCGCGTCTTGGCATTCAGTACGATGGCCGTGGCCTTCTCCAGGTCGGCCTGGCTGTCGATGTAGGTATGCACCACCCCGGCCCCTGTCTCAATCACCGGCACTCGGGCATTCCGCCGCACGTAGTCAATCAGCCTCTGGCTGCCGCGGGGGATGATGAGTTCCACCGTCCCTCGTGCCTTCAGCAGCCAGTCGGTGGCCTCGTGCGTGGTCAGCAGCATTGCAGCCTCGGCGGGCAGTCCGTGTCGCTGCAGTACGCGGTGTATCAGGCCTGCTATGGCCCGGCAGCTCTCGGCTGCATCGCTCCCGCCCTTCAGTATGCAGGCGCTGCCGGCCTTCAGGCAGAGTGCAAAGCAGTCGAAGCAGACGTTCGGCCGGGCCTCGAAGATGATGCCGATGACACCGAACGGCACGCTCACGCGCCGCAGCCTCAGCCCGTTGGGCCTTGTCGTTTCGCTCAGCACGCGGCCCAGCGGCGATGGCAGACTGGCCACATGCCTGAGGTCGTCTGCTATGTCGCGCAGCCGAGCCTCGTTAAGCTGCAGCCGGTCGTATCGCGGGTCGGCCGGGTCCATCATCCGTAAGTCCTGGGCATTCGCGGCCTGCAGGGCGGGTATGCCCTGCTCTGTCTCCCGGGCCAGGTCTGTCAGGATGTCGTTCACCTCCGCCTCGCTCAGTCGTGCCAGGGCTCTGCCGGCCCGGCGCACGCGGGTGCCTTGTTCGTCCAGGTTAAGTCCCTCTATTGCCATACATTATATATATATTATAGGTTTTGCTGTGATTCATGCTGTTTGCCGCCGGCCATGAAGTGGGTGTGCGGCACCCGGCCGGGCTGGTTCATCAGGTCGCATAGCACCTGCTCCCTCTTGCCGTTGGCAATGAACACGTCTATGCCCGTGGCCGCCACCTCCGTTGCCGTCTTGTACTTGCTCTGCATGCCCCCGCGGCCCTCGGCGGACTGCGAGCTGCTGATGCAGGCCGAGAGGTCCTGGCCCGGGAGTACCTCACTGATGATGCGCGAGCCCGCCTCGGCCGGGTGACCCGTGTACAGCCCGTCGACGTTCGACAGGATGACCAGGGCCTGGCATCCCATCAGCCGGGCCACCAGGCCGGATAGCTCGTCGTTGTCGGTGAACATCAGCTCGGTCACGCATACCGTGTCGTTCTCGTTCACGATGGGCAGCACGCCGTGCTCCAGCATGGCGGCCATGCACTGCCGCTGGTTCTCGTTCTGCCGCGGCGTGGAGAAGTTCTCCTTCATGGTGAGCACCTGCCCCACGTGCAGTCCGTGGTCGCGGAAGAGTTCCACGTACCGGCCCATCAGCTTGGCCTGCCCCACGGCCGAGAAGAGCTGTCGCTGCTCCACGCTGTCCATGCGCTCCGTCTCGGTGCTGGGCAAATGCAGCTCGCTCCTTCCGCTCGCCACGGCACCCGAGGATACGAGTATCACCTCCGTGCCTGCCCGGCGCAGGTCGGCAATCTGGTCCACCAGGGCCGACATGCGCGTCAGGTCCAGCGTGCCGTCCTTGCGTGTCAGAACGTTGCTGCCTACCTTAACTGCTATTCTCCTGTATCTCATGCTTCTCATCTGTTGCTAACGGGGCATTGCGGCCAGCAGCCCCTGTATTACGGCATTAGTGAACCCGGCCTGCTCCATGGCGTTCAGCCCGCGTATGGTCAGTCCGCCCGGCGTAGTCACCCGGTCAATCTCGGCTTCGGCATGCGCCCCCTCGGCCTCCAGCAGGCTTGCCGCCCCGCGCAGGGTCTGCGCCACAATGTGCTGGGCCTCCGCGGCGCGGAAACCCAGCTGCACGCCGCCCTGGGTGGCCGCCCTTACGTAGCGCAAGGCATTGGCTATGCCGCATGAGGCCAGCACCATGCCGGCGTTCATCAGCCGCTCCTCAACCAGCATGGCATCGCCCAGCTCGCGGAAGACGCTGAGCAGCAGGGCGTCCATCTGAGCCGTGCTGTTGGCCGACGCCATGAACGTCATGCTCTCCCGCCGTGCAATGGCCGTGTTCGGTATCAGGTAGTACAGCGGCAGGGTCAGGGGGGCAAACTTCTCCTTCAGCAGCTCAATCCCCACGCCGCCAACCATCGAGCAGACCGTCTGGCGCTCATCCATCGCGGGCAGGATTTCCCCTGCCACGTCGTCGAGCTTCCACGGCTTTACGGCCAGCACAATAATGTCGGCGCCATTGATGCACGCCCGGTTGTCGGTGGTTACCCGTATTTCGGGGAAATCCTCGCGCAGGGCCTTCAGCTTCCCCTCGCCGGGATTGCTCACGCAGATGTCCTCCCTTCGTATGATTGTTCCCTGAGCCAGTCCCCTGGCCAGGGCGCCGCCCATATTGCCGGCTCCTATTATTGCCACTCTCATAAGGCTTCTCCCTTGTCTTTTTGCCTGATCTCCACGCGGCGTATCTTTCCGCTGATGGTTTTGGGCAGTTCGTCCACAAACTCCACTATGCGCGGGTACTTGTAGGGTGCCGTCACGCGCTTCACATGCTGCTGCAGCTCCCTGATGAGCTCATCGCCCGCTTTGTCCTTCCATTCCCTGCCCAGCACAACGGTTGCCTTCACCACCATGCCCCGTATGTCGTCGGGCACGCCGGTGATAGCGCATTCCACAACGGCCGGGTGCGTCATCAGGGCGCTCTCCACCTCGAAGGGGCCGATGCGGTAGCCCGAACTCTTGATCACATCGTCGATGCGGCCCTCAAACCAGTAGTAGCCGTCCTCGTCGCGCCAGGCCATGTCGCCCGTGTAGTAAACGCCGTCGTGCCAGGCCTCGCGAGTCAGTTCCGGGTCGCGGTAGTATTCCTTGAACAGGCCAATGGGCTTCTTCTTTCCAACGCGGACTACGATCTCGCCCTTCTCGCCGTCCTCGCAGCTGGTGCCGTCGGGCCGCAGCAGGTCAATGTCGTACTGCGCATTGGGCATTCCCATCGAGCCGGGCTTGGGCGTCATCCAGGGGAAGGTGCCCAGCGTCATCGTCGTCTCGGTCTGCCCGAAGCCCTCCATCATCTTTATACCCGTCTTCTCATAGAATTTATCGAAGACGGCGGGGTTCAGCGCCTCGCCGGCCGTCGTGCAATACTCCAGCGACGAGAGGTCGTACTTGGACAAGTCCTCGCGAATCATGAAACGGTATATGGTGGGCGGGGCACAGAAGCTCGTCACCCTGTACTTCTCTATCTGCCTGAGAAGGGTATCGGCATTGAACTTCTCGTGGTCGAACACGAAAACAGTTGCTCCGGCAAACCACTGGCCGTAGAACTTTCCCCATACGGCCTTACCCCAGCCCGTGTCGGCAACCGTCAGGTGCAGCGAACCCTCGTGCAGGTTGTGCCAGAAGACGCCCGTCGTCAGGTGTCCCATTGCGTAGAGGAAATCGTGCGCCACCATCTTGGGCTCGCCGCTGGTGCCGCTGGTGAAGTACATCAGCATGGTATCGTCGTTGCTGTTGACGAACGCCGGCTTCCTGAACGCGGGTGCCTGCTGAATTTCTTTCAGGTAGTCGTGAAAGCCTTGGGGCACGTTCCCCCCGACGACGATGTAGAGCCCAACGCTGGGGCTCTCTGGCTTGGCCAGCGCAATCTGCTGGAGCACATAGGCATCGTCCACGCAGATGATTGCCTTAACGCTGGCCCTCGTGTTGCGATAGACTACGTCGTGCTTCGTCAGCATGTGCGTAGCGGGAATAACAACCGCGCCCAACTTGTGGAGGGCCAGCATGACTACCCACCATTCGTATCGGCGCTTCAGGATGAGCATCACGGGGTCGCCCTTGCCAATGCCCAGGGTCTGCAGGTAGGATGCGGCCTGGTCTGTCTGCTCCTTCAGCTTGCCAAATGTGGTGCGTATCTCCTCGCCCTGGTCGTTCGTCCACAGCAGGGCCAGTTTCTCGGGAGCCTCCTGTGCCCAGACGTCCATTACATCGTATGCGAAGTTGAAGTTGTCGGGAACCAGGAACTCCAGGTGCTGGCGGTAGTCCTCCTCAGAGGTAAAGGTGGTCTGTTTTAGAAATCGCTCAATCATAGCTTCATTGCGTTTAGAAGATGATGGCAAGGAACTTTACTGGCTTGCCTTCAAGAGCCCTCATGCCGTGGGGATGCGTGGCATCGAAGTAAATGCTGTCGCCCACGTTGAGCGTCAGCACTTTGCTGCCGATGGTCAGCTCCAGCGTGCCTTCGAAGACCATGTTGAACTCCTGCCCCGAGTGGGAATTGCTCTCGCGGGGAGCGTCCTCGGGCTTCGGCTCCACCGTCACGATGAACGGCTCCGCCTTTCTGCCCTGGAATCCGCTTGCCAGGCTCTCGTAGTGATACGCCTTGCGGCGCTCTACGTGCAGGCCCTGTCCGCGGCGGGTCAGGAAGTAGGTTCGCATGTGAGGTTCTTCGCCGAACAGCAGCACGTCGAGGGATATGTTGTACTCCTTGGCAATCTTCTGCAGGTTCGCAACCGACAGTTCGCTTTCGCCGCTCTCCATTTTCAGGTACTGTTCCGGGCTGATGCCGCACAGGGCGGCAATCTCTTGCGCCTCGATGTCGAGCACATCGCGCAGGCCTTTCAGTCGTTGGCCTATTAGCTTGAGGTCTTCGTTCATAAATATATCTTTCTTTACTGTAGTACGTGTTTCAGTTTCTCAAGGAACTGCTGTGCCTCGTCCATCGTCAGGCAGAGGGGCGGCAGCAGGCGGATTACGTTGGTGCCGGAGCAGCCCGTGAAGCAATGCTCCTCGAAGATGAGGCGGCTGCGCGGTTCCTTGTAGGGGATGTCCAGCTCGATGCCTATCATCAGGCCCTCGCCGCGAACGTCCGTAATGTGATGGGTGCCCGCCAGCTTCTTCAGCTCGTCAATCAGGAAGGTGCCTACCCGGGCTGCGTTCTCCACCAGGTGCTCTTCCTCTATGATGTCCAGTACGGCCAGGGCGCCGGCGCAGCCCAGGTGATTGCCGCCAAAGGTGGTGCCCAGCTGGCCATAGACGGGGGCGAACTTGGGCGAGATGAGGACTGCCCCCATGGGGAATCCGTTGCAGATGCCCTTGGCCACCGTTATCAGGTCGGGCTTCACGCCCAGGTGCTGGTGGGCAAAGAAACGGCCGCTGCGGCCGTAGCCGCACTGAATCTCGTCGCAGATGAGCACGGTGTTGTACTCGTCGCAGAGCTTGCGCAGCGCCTGCAGGAAGTCGGCGCTGACCAGCCGGATGCCGCCAACGCCCTGGATGCACTCCAGGATGCAGGCGCAGACGTCGCCCTTCTCCAGCTCGCGGCGCCAGGCTTCTATGTCGTTCAGCGGCAGGTAGGTGACGTGCCCGTTGCTGTTGATGGGGGCAATGATCTTTGGGTTAGCCGTAGCTTCCACAGCCAGGCTGGTGCGTCCGTGGAAGGCTTTCTCCAAAGATAGGATGCGGGTGCGTCCGTTGTAGAAGGAGGCCAGCTTCAGGGCATTCTCGTTGGCCTCGGCTCCGCTGTTGATGAGGAATAGGCTGTAGTCTTCGTAGCCGCAGGCGCGGCCCAGCCGGTGTGCCAGCTCCTTCTGCAGGGGGTTCTGCACGGAGTTGCTGTAGAAGCCCAATGTTGCCACCTGCCTGCTGATTGCCTCAACGTAGTGCGGGTGGCTGTGCCCAACGCTGATTACGGCATGTCCGCCGTAGAGGTCAAGGTATTCCCGGCCCTCGCTGTCCCAAACCTTGCAGCCCTGCCCGCGAACGATACTGATGGGGAACAGGGGATATACGTCAAATAGTTCCATATTACGGTCTTAATTCTGTCTCGATGTTTCGATATTTCGATGTTTCGGCTCAGAAGGCTGAGGCCTTTAGGTTGAGGCCCGTTCGCTCGTCGAGGCCGAACATCAGGTTCATATTCTGTACGGCCTGGCCAACGGCTCCCTTCAGCAGGTTGTCGATGCAGGAGATCATGAGCAGCTGGTCCTCGTACTTCTCCACATAAACCACAGCCTTGTTGGTATTGACCACCTGCTTCATGTCGGGGCTCTTGGCGACCAGGTGCGTAAAGGCGGCATCCTTGTAGTATTCGGCATAGGCCTGCTGCACCTCCTCCAGGGACTTGCTGCACTTGGCGTAGGCCGTTACGAAGATGCCGCGGGCAAAGCAGCCGCGCTGGGGAATGAAGAGCACACGACCCTGGTAGCCGGGTCGGAGTTCCTGAACCGTCTGGTTAATCTCCAGCAGGTGCTGGTGGGTGAAGGTCTTATATACCGATATGTTGTCGTTGCGCCACGAGAAGTGGGTTGTTGCCCCCGGCTTCTGTCCGGCTCCTGTGCTGCCGGTGATGCCGTTCACGTGGATGTCGCCGCTGATGAGGCCTCCTTGCAGGGCGGGCAGCAGGGCCAGTTGGATGCAGGTGGCAAAGCAGCCGGGGTTGGCCAGGTGGAGGGCCTGGCGGATCTGCTCGCGGTGCGTCTCGGGCAGGCCATAGACGAAGTCGTGCTGCCCGCTGATGCGGAAGTCTTGTGCCAGGTCTATTATCCTGACGTGCCCGGGTACCGGATGCTCCTTCAGGAACTGCTCGCTCTTGCCGTGCCCGAAGCAGAGGAAGATGACGTCCACCTCGTCGAAGGGCATTTCGGAAGTAAACGTCAGGTCCGTATCGCCCACGAGTCCTTCGTGTACGTCGCTCACGGGGTTGCCTGCGTTGCTCTCGCTGTTGGCAAATACAATCTCTGCCTGCGGATGGTTCAGCAGCAGGCGTATCAGCTCGCCTCCGGTATAGCCGGCGGCGCCAAGGATGCCTATGCGTATCATTCCCTCTCCCCCGGATGTGCCAGGTAGTAAGCCCTGAGCGGTGTGCTGGTAACTTTGATGAAGCCCTTGGCGTCCTCGCTGGTCCAAGCCTTGGCGGTTTCGCCGTATTCGCCCAGTTTGTTCTTCACCAGGTCGTCGGGCGAGTCGCAGCCTACGGTCTGGAACGAGTAGGGACGCAGCTCCAGGGTTACCGTGCCGTTTACGTGGCGCTGGCTGCTCAGGAGCATGGCCTCCATGTCGGGCATGACGGGCTCCAGGTACTGGCTCTCGTGCAGGAACATGCCGTACCAGTTGGCAATCTGGTCCTTCCAGTACTGCTGCCACTTCGACAGGGTGAACTTCTCCAGGAAGCGGTGGGCGGCGATGATGAGCATCGGGGCGGCGGCCTCGAAGCCTACGCGGCCCTTGATGCCGATGATGGTGTCGCCTACGTGGCAGTCGCGCCCGATGGCGTAGGCTGCTCCTATGCGCTCCACCTCCTGTATGGCAGCTATCTTGTCGTCATATTCGCGGCCGTTCACGCTGCATATCTCGCCCTGCCGGAATCCTATGCTCAGCTGCTCGGGCCCCTCCTTGGTGGGATGCTTCAGGTAGGCGCTCTCGGGCAGTCCCTGCCGGCTGTCGAGTATCTCGCCGCCGCAGATGCTGGTGCCCCAGATGCCTACGTT